>JANYFS010000015.1 GCA_025359705.1 Deinococcales bacterium
CGTGCATTTGCAGCCACCCTCGAGGGCGATGAAGCCACTGGTGCGCGGATTCTGATGCGTGCACTCGAGGAGCCTAGCCGTCAAATTGCCTTCAACGCAGGCTTCGAAGGCAGCGTTGTGGTCAATGCAGTCATCGCTAACGACAAACCCCGTTTCGGCTTCAACGCCGCCACTGGCGAGTACGTGGACGATATGATCGCCGCAGGCATCGTTGACCCCGCCAAAGTGACCCGCACCGCCTTGCAAAATGCGGCCTCGATTGGTGCGCTGATCCTCACCACCGAAGCCATTGTTGCAGACCGCCCCGAAAAAGCCCAACCCCAACCCGCAGGTGGACACGGCGGAATGGGCGGAGACATGGACTTCTAAACAATCAATTAAAACACGAATACCCCGTGCAAGCGGGGTATTTTTATACTAAAATCATGAGGGTATATGTACCTAATGTTTATAGATGAAGCAGGCGATCCAGGTCTTGTAAACTCACCAACTCGGTACTTCATGCTCTCAGGTCTAGTTGTCCACGATTCACAGTGGCAACCCTATCTCGAAGAAATATTAAAATTTCGCAAAGAAATGAAGGTGATATATAATCTTAAATTGCGAGAAGAAATCCATTCAGCTCGAATGATCAATAATCCAGGTGATCTAGTAAGAATCAAACGGAATGATCGGTTGAGCATTCTGCGTAATTTTGCAGATTTATTATCTAAAATGGATGGTTTAAGTATTATAAATATCGTCGTGGACAAACAAGATCGAGCCGCCAATACAGATATTTTCGAGGTCGCTTGGAAAGCATTGTTGCAAAGGTTCGAGAATACGATCAAACATGGCAATTTCCCCCAAAAATCTCATCCCAACGAGAAGGGTATGATTTTCACCGATACAACAGATAGTATAAAATTAAGGAAATTGCTGCGAAAGATGAGGGCTTATAATCCTATAACAAGTCAATATAGTGGGTATCTAGCTTTACCATTAAACCATATTATTGAAGATCCAAATTTCAGAGATTCTGCTTTTTCATATTATATACAAGCAGCAGATCTAGCTTCTTTTCTGCTCTATCAGTATTTTGCACCCAATGCCTATATGAAAAAAATCGGAGGAAAAAATTATTTCAAGAGACTTGAACCGATATTGTGTAAAAAAGCATCAAGAACCCATGAATACGGCATTGTATTACTTTAAAAATAAAAAAGGGGACGTTACCGTCCCGGGTAAATCCTACATCCAGTCTAGCCGGGTTCAGATTTATACCATCTTACCACACCAAACTTGACTTGGTATGAAGAAATTAAAGGTTCTATTCAAACCGAACATAGATGCAGGCATCCGCAGCATTCCCAAGGTTTTGGTAGTCGGGCAAAGCCTTTTTCTGGATTACCTCGAGGGCAAAACCTGCTTTTTCGGCAACTTTGCGGCTGGCAAGATTTCGCACATCGCAATAAATCTCGAGCCGTTTTACCCGCAAGGTATCGAAGGCAAAGCGGGTCAAACATTCCACCGCCCCCTGCATATAGCCGTGGCCGGTGTGCCTCGAGTCTAGCCAATAGCCGATTTCCAACTTGGGTACTTCCCAATTCACAAAAGGAAAACCCACCCGCCCCACAAAAGCACCACTCGAGCGCAGAAACATACCCAAGCTGATCGACTCTCCCGAAATGGATTGGGCATGGAGAACTGCGAAACGCTGGTGAAATTGCTCGAGGGTAATGGGGGCTTGGGCAAATCTGAGCCAAGGGTTTAGTTGGGGCCAAGAGGTTTGCAAAGATTCAAAATTGGCTTCCAGCTCGTGTGGGTGCGGCATTCTCAGCACCAAGTGTTCGGTTTCTAGGTGTAGTGTTTCTGGGTTTTGGCTGATCCACCGCTCGAGGTTGGGGTTGCTCATCGCTCGAGCTTAGGGGTTTGTTTGGCTCGAGTCTAGCTTGGTTTTCGGGAGTTGATAGGGCGGGTTATACTGCCGATATGCACGGAACCATCACTTCGGTCAGCTCGAGCGACGTTCATGAATTCAGCAAATCCCCGCTTGCCTGTATTCAACTTTTGGCAGGTTTGGGGGTGGAAGGGGACGCACATTCTGGGGTTTTGGTTCAGCACCGCTCGAGGGTGGCAGCCAATCCCAACCAACCCAATTTGCGCCAAGTGCATCTGATGCATGCCGAACTGCACGATGAATTGCAGGCCAAAGGTTTTGCAGTCATGGCGGGACAACTGGGTGAAAACATCACCACCAGAGGGATCGCCTTGCTCGAACTGCCCAAGGGAACCCGTTTGTATTTGGGGCCAGAAGCGATTGTGGAAATCACAGGGCTGCGTAATCCGTGTCCGCAAATTGAAAACTTTATGCCCAAGTTGTTGGCAGCGGTTTTGGATCAAGATGAACACGGAAACATCGTGCGGAAGGCGGGAATTATGGGCATTGTTTTGGCGAGTGGTGAGGTTAAGCCTGATGATGCCATTCGGCTGGAGCTACCCGCTTTGCCACATCTTCCGCTCGAGCGGGTCTGATACTCTGGCTGTATGCAAATCGAAGGTTCCAACCCTGTGCGGGCCTCCCGCGCTCAAGTGTGGGCTGCCCTGAATAGCCCCGAAGTCTTGGCCCGTTGCGTGCCAGGAGTCAAAACTCTGACCCTCGAGGATGAAAACACCTTCAAGATGCTGCTCGAGGTTTCGGTAGGGCCAGTCAAGGGCAAGTTTGATGGCAAAATCGAAATTCTGGAGCGCCATGAACCTGACACGGTGGTGCTGAAAATATCTGCCAAATCGCCCGTGGGCATCGTCAATGCCACAGGCACGGTGCGGCTCGAGGAGGTAGAAGATCCGTCGCAAGTTGTGACCCAAGTTCACTGGGTAGGCGAGCCTAAATTGATGGGTGTACTGGCTTCGATTGGCGGGCGTTTGATTGAAGGGGTTGCCAAACAGCAAGCCGAAATCTTTTTTGGCAAGCTTGAGGTGGAAGCGCAGCAATTGTAGCTCGAGCATAAAATCTAAAAGCGTTCCCTCGAGTGCAATTTGGTTCGGGGGGTTTCTTTTTGAAACGGTATTGCAGCCTACGGATACCCTTTTAAGTTGCTCACGAAAATGAAATGAATGGGTATAAGATAGGGCTATACAACTTTCAATCTAGGCTCGAGGCGCAATCTTGCTCGAGTGGTTTTTCACTTGGCGCAATTCTTGGCAATGCTTTGCAATGTTCCAGCAATGCTCAATATCTCTTGGCAATGGAGGATTTTTATGGCGGAAAAAGTTCCAGTCACCCTGACCATCAACGGGATCGAAACCCACTCGAGCGTGGAAGCCCGCACTTTGTTGGTGCATTATTTGCGTGAAGATTTGGGCCTCACAGGAACCCATGTGGGCTGTGATACCAGCCAATGCGGAGCCTGTACCGTGCAGCTAGACGGCATGGCGGTGAAGTCTTGCACGATGTTTGCGGTGCAAGCCAGCGGCTCGAGCGTGACCACCATCGAAGGGATTGGCAGCGTCGAAAAAATGCACCCTTTGCAAACAGGGTTTTGGGAAATGCACGGCCTGCAATGCGGCTTTTGCACCCCAGGCATGATCATGAGTACCATCGATCTGCTCGAGCGCAACCCAAACCCCACCGACGATCAAATCCGCCACGCCCTCGAGGGGAATTTTTGCCGCTGCACGGGCTATCACAACATTTTGCGAGCAGTGCATTACGCCGCCGATCTAATGTCTGCCTCGAGCGCCCCAGAGGTTTTGTCCGCCGATGATTAAATAATTTTCGTTTTGGGTTATTCGTTTTTCGTTTTTCGTTTGGCAACTATTCAACACCCCAAACGAGCTTAAAAATCTAAAAACCTCGAGCCACATAATCTTTATTTCACCCTGTCTTGACCTTAAAGCAACACCTTACGGGCTTGGTCGCTTGTTAAACAGGAGGGAATGATGGAAGAGCGTAGCGCTTTCCATCCAGGGGGGTAAAAATGCGGGAAGAATATTCCCTTAAGCAATGCGATGTTTGTTATTGCCCCCTTGTTTTTTGAAGAACAGATCTTAATATCCTCAAAATAAACCAAATCAATTTAAAAACCAAACACTAAAGACCTCTTTTTCTCGAGAAACCCCAACCCTACCAAATCACCAAAGGAGAACCATGTCCGACTCGAGCAAGTATTTCGGCAAAGCGATTAAGCGGGTAGAAGATCCCCGTTTTGTAACGGGTGCAGGTCATTACACCGACGATTTCACCTTACCTGGGATGCTGCATATTGCAATGGTGCGCTCGCCGTATGCCCATGCCAAGATTGTTTCCATCGATAAAAGCGCAGCTTTAGCCCTGTCTGGAGTAGTGGCAGTGTATACCGGTCAAGATCTGGTGGGCGCGGGGATCAACCCGATTCCTCCTGGCTGGCTGCTCGAGGGCTTGGTTATTCCGCCGCATCACGCCATTGTTCCCGAAGAAGCGCATCATGTCGGCGATATTGTAGCCTGTGTGGTGGCGGACTCGAGGGCCATTGCCGAGGATGCCGCCACGCTGGTGGATGTGGATTATGACGTTTTACCCGCGCTGAGTGTGGGCAGTAAGGCGCTCGAGCCTGGGGCGGCTTTGGTGCATCAAGAGCTAGCCCCCGACAATGTGGCCTTCAAGTGGAGCATTGGCGATCAGGCCGAAACCGATGCTCAGTTTGCCAAAGCGGAACGGGTGATTCGGCTCGAGCTGAAAAATCACCGCTTGGTACCCAACGCCATTGAACCTCGAGCGAGTATGGCAAGCTACCAAAAGGGCGACGGCGAATATACCCTATGGACCACTTCACAGAATCCGCACATTCACCGCCTGATTTTGGCGGCCTTTGTGATGGGCATCCCCGAGCAAAAATTGCGGGTAATTTCGCCCGATGTGGGGGGTGGATTTGGTTCCAAAATCTTCCAGTATCCCGAAGAAGTGATCGTACTCTTTGCTACCAAAACTTTGGGCCGCCCTGTGAAGTGGACGGCGCGGCGTTCCGAATCCTTCGTCAGCGACTGCCACGGACGCGATCACGAAACCGTTGCCGAGCTTGCCATTCAAAACGATGGAACCCTGATGGGCCTGCGGGTCAATACTCTGGCCAATTTGGGCGCATACCTGACTTTGTTTGCTCCTGCCGTACCGACCTATTTATACGGCACCCTACTCAATGGGCCGTATAAATTCCCTGCCATTCACGTCAATGTCACGGGGGTTTTTACCCACACCGTGCCTGTGGATGCCTACCGTGGGGCGGGCCGCCCCGAGGCCACCTATGTCCTCGAGCGGATGATGAGCCTTGCCGCCCATGAGCTGGGCCTCGAGCCTATAGAGCTGCGCCGCAAAAAC
>JANYFS010000135.1 GCA_025359705.1 Deinococcales bacterium
ACCGCTGGAAATTTGGTTAAAACCAGCACCATCATCATCAATCCTCAAGTGGTCGTTGCACCCAGCTTGGATCTGACCCCCTCGAGTCTGACCCTTAAAGCGGGCAGTGCCATCATCAGCCCGATCATTGCCAATCTACAAAATGCCAGTGGGGATATTGTTTGGAGTCTGACTCCGAACTTGGGAGAACTGCTCGATCCCAGCAACAACGGAGTCGGCTACCGCGCACCCTCGAGTGTGGCAAACACCACTACGGTGATTCTCACTGGGAAAATCGGAAATCTGACCAAAACAGTGACCATCACCCTCAACCCTGCCGATGTGGTCACGCCTAACGCCACCCTCGAGCTGACCCCCTCAAACCTCAGTCTCAAGGCGGGCAGTGGGATTATCAGTCCGATCATTGCCAATCTGCAAAATGCCAGTGGGAATATTGTTTGGAGCCTCACTCCCAACTTAGGGGAACTCCTCGATCCCAGCAACAGCGGTATAGGCTACCGTGCGCCCTCGAGTGTCAATGGCAACACCACCGTGCTTTTGACTGGGAAAATCGGGAATTTGAGCAAAACGGTACAGATTACCCTGACCCCTGCCGATGCGGTCAACAACGACCCCAGCCTAGCTCTTTCCCCCTCGAGCCTCACCCTCTTTGCGGGTGGCAGTGATGTCCTCTTCCAAAGCACCGTGCTCAACTCGAGCAATAATGTGGAATGGAAGATTTCCCCTGAAGTCGGACAACTGCTCAGCAAAACCAATCTGGGGGTAATCTACCGCCCTCCCTCGAGTGTGGCTGTGCCGACTACCGTGACCTTGACTGCCACCGCTGGAAATTTGGTTAAAACCAGCACCATCATCATCAATCCTCAAGTAGTGGTTGCACCTGTTTTGGACTTAACCCCCTCGAGCGCCACCCTCACCGCAGGACAAGGCAACAAAACCTTTAGTGCAACTTTGCAAAACTCGAGCGCAACGGTTCAATACAGCCTTTCACCCAATATCGGTAATCTCTCGAGCAGCACAGGAGCCAGCACCACCTACACCCCTCCCTCGAGCGTGGCCAATACCACGGTAGTCACCCTGAGTGCCAGTGCAGCGGGAATCACTAAAACCAGCACCATCACCATCAATCCCGCACCAGTAGCCAGCTTGGATCTCTCCCCCTCGAGTGTGACCTTGACCGCTGGAACAGGTAGCCAAACCTTTAACACCACCCTGCAAAACTCGAGCGCCACGGTTTCTTACTCGCTTTCACCCAATATCGGCACACTCTCGAGTGGTTCGGGAACGAGTACCACCTACACCCCACCCTCGAGTGTGGCTGTTCCCACTACCGTGACTTTAACCGCTACTGCTGGAGGTTTGACCAAAACCAGTACCATCACGGTCAACCCTGCGCCCATCGTCATAGTGGATCTAACTCCCTCGAGTGCCACCCTCACCGCAGGGCAAGGCAACGCCGCCTTTAGTGCCACCCTGACCAACTCGAGTGCGGTTCCCCAGTGGAGCATTTCGCCCAATATCGGCACACTCTCGAGCAGCACCGGCAGCAACATCGTGTATACCCCGCCCTCGAGCGTCGCTTCTAGCACCACCGTGACTTTGACTGCAACAGCAGCGGGAATCACCAAAACCAGCATCATCACCATCAATGCTGCACCTGTAGCCAGCTTGGATCTGTCTCCCTCGAATGTGACTTTTACCGCTGGAACAGGAAGCCAATTGTTCAGCGCGAACCTGCAAAACTCGAGCGCGACCATTTCCTACAGTATTTCTCCGAACGTCGGGACACTCTCGAGTACCAGTGGAACAAGTACCACCTACACTCCACCCTCGAGTGTGGCTGTGCCGACTACCGTTACCTTGACTGCCACCGCAGCGGGTTTAAGCAAAACCTCGAGCATCACCATTAACCCTGCACCCGTGGTCAGCTTGGATCTGTCTCCCACCAGCGCCATCCTCACCGCAGGACAAGGCAATCAAACCTTTACTGCCACGCTGATTAACTCGAGCGCGGTTCCCCAGTGGAGCCTCAACCCACCCCTGGGTACACTCTCGAGCAGCACGGGTGGCTCTGTCACCTACACCCCACCTTTGAACGTGACTTCTCCCAATACCGTGACCCTGACTGTCACCGCAGCGGGAATCACCAAAACCGCTACCCTCACGGTCAACCCCACTGCCAGCTTGGATCTGTCTCCCTCGAATGTGACTTTTACCGCTGGAACAGGAAGCCAATTGTTCAACGCGAACCTGCAAAACTCGAGTGCGACGGTGCAATACAGCATTTCTCCAAATGTCGGTACCTTGTCCAGCACCAGTGGAACAAGTACCACCTATACCCCACCCTCGAGCGTAGTTTCCAGCACCA
>JANYFS010000144.1 GCA_025359705.1 Deinococcales bacterium
CGCCCACTTGGTCGGTACGCAAGACCTCGATGTTGCGTTTGCTTAGGCGCTCGAGCAGCAGGGGGTTGGGGTGTCCGTAGGTGTTGCGGCCCACCGAGATGATGGCTTTTTTGGGCTGGGTCTGATCCAGAAAGGCATCGTCGGAGCTGTAGCGCGAGCCGTGGTGGGCGGTTTTGAGGATGCTGAGCGGGCCGACTCCCAAGGTTTCCTCGAGGGGGCTGGGTTCGTCGCCCAGAAAAACGGTTTTGAATGCGCCGTCGGTCAGGCGGATCACGATGGAATTGGGGTTGTCTTCGGGATAAAAAGGGTGTGTGGCAGTGGGTTCGCTTGGAGCCATCACCTCGAGCCGTATCCCATTTACCTCGAGGGTATCGCCGCGCCGCACTTGGCGGATGGGAATGTTGTGGGTTTTGGCAGCCTCGAGCAGATGATCGAGTACGGGGTCGCCCTGTCCCGTTTTGGGGTCGCCAATCCACAGCTCACCCACAGGCAGGTATTGCAGTACCGAAATCAACCCCTCGATATGATCGGAATCGGCGTGGGTTGCCACTACCACCTCGAGCTTGAACACCCCCATGCTTCGCAAAGTGGGAATCACAATTTGGCGGCCCACATCAAAATCCCCCCGTGGCGTGCCGCCGCCGTCGATCAGCATGGAGAATTGCCCAACCCGAATCAGGGAGCTGTCGCCCTGCCCGATGTCCAAATAGTCGATGGCCCTTGGGTTGGAAAGTTTGGCAGCAAGGGTGCTGGACAGCAGGGCTACAAGCGTGATCGCAGTAAAATGCAAGCCCTTCAGCCCGCGCAGCAGCCATAAAATTCCTGCCAGCAGCCACAAAGCGTACAGCACAAAACCCGCAGGCTCGAGGTTGCCCCACGGAATCGGCTCGGCTTTGGCGAACAGTTCCACCAGCCACAAAAGCACAGTGCAGATTGGCCCGATGATCAGGGTGTTGAGCAGGCTCGAGAGTGGCCCCAAAACCCCCGCCAGCAGGCCCAACGGAACCAAGACGATCATAAAGGGGCCGCACACCAGGTTGGCGGGCAGGGCCACCCACGGAATTTGCCCAAAGGTATGGGCGATCAGGGGTAATGTGGTTAGGCTCGAGGCTAGGGTCATCCACAGTCCCTCGAGCAGCCATTTGGGGAGTTTGCTAGGGAAACGCTGGGCCAGCAAATGCCCGATCAGCAGGCCCAAAACGGCTAAATAGGAGAGCTGAAAGCCCAGATCGAACAGCCAATTGGGATAGACCAGCAAACTGAGCAAACCTGCCAGCGAGAGTGCGCCCAACGGCTCGAGCCTACCGCGCCCTACCCACAGCGAAAAAAGCACCGCCGCACCCTGCAAAACCGCCCGCACAATCGAGGGTTGCAAGCCCACAAAGCCCAAGTATCCACCCAAAAAGACGAGCAGCACGGGGTAGCGCCATAAGCCCAGTGGCAAAAGCAAGGCTCCCAGCAAGGCCACCAAAATCGCTACATGCTGTCCCGAAAGCGCCATTAGGTGGGCTAAACCCGCTCTGGTGAAGGCATCTCGGATGGACAGCACGGGCGGCGGGGGCTTGGTGTATGTGGTGGCTCGAGCGGCTTGGTCGGTTTGGCTGGAAAGTGTGGTTGCGGGGGCGCTCGAGTCAGCGCTCGAGGAAATTTCCAAATGACTCGAGGCGGCGCGGTCTCCTAACTCGAGGGCCTGCATCAAGGCGGCACTGCGCGGCCCTAAACCCGCTGCCAAACCGCGTTGAAACCAATTGCGAAAGCCTGTGGCGGCTTCAAAATGGCGTACCTTGGCCCCAAATAAAATCGAGTGAACCCCTTGCAAGGCCAGCCATTTTTGATAGTCGAAGCCACCAAAATTGCGCTGCCCAGGCGGATCACCCAAAGTTCCCAGCACCTCGAGCGCTCCCGCCCCCTCGAGCGGTTTGGGAGACAGTGCCACCTCGAGCGGGGGATCGGTCAAATGCAAAAACTGCCCGTCCCAATCGCCCTTTAGCACCACCATTTTTCTGTATGAAACCTCGAGCGGATTGACCGTAGGTTTTTGTGCGCGGTCTCCCAAACCCCAGCCCAAAGCCAAAGTGATCAGCGCTGCGCCCCAGTACAGCGGTTTGCGCTCGAGGGAACCCAACGCAAGGGGTAAAATCAGCGCCCAAAAATAGCCATTGGCACACAAAATTCCTGCCAGCAAGCCCACAAATAGAAACAGGGGAAAGCTAGGAATGAAGGGATTGTCGGGAGGTAAAATCTTGGGTAAAATCTTGGGTGATTTTTTGGGTTCACCCTCGAGCGAAATCATTAAAAAGTCACCACGGGGGCCAATTTTTCCAGTAATTTTGGCCCAATGCCCTTGACCTTATCCAAATCCGAAATTGAGTGGTAAGGCCGCCCATCCACAATGCGCTGAGCCATTTTTGGCCCCACACTAGGCAACGCCACAATCTGCTCGAGGGTGGCGGTATTCAGGTTCACTTTATCGGGTAAAAAGTTTTGCACGCTCGAGCCTGGAGTGGGTGTGGCACTGAGTGTATCGCTCGAGTTATTGGTGGAGTTATTTTTTGGGGTATTTTGGGAAGATTTAAAGGTCACAGCAGTGGGTTCGGTGAAATTTTGCCGCACCACCTGCACCGTTCCCAGCGCTCGAGGGGCCAAATGGGGCCACAATCCCCACAGCCCCGCAAGTACCATTAGAATCCCCAAAATCCAAGCCAAACGGGTGCTTTGTTCCACCGCTCGAGCTTAGCATTTTCCCAAACACCAAGGGCAATATGAGCAGTTAGATTGCAGTATTTTCTTGGTAATGAAGTACAAGCGGTCAAAAAGACCTCGAGTTAGTAATCTATAAGCGAATAATCTACTTCCCACCCCTCGAGATGAAAGCCAGTGCATCTTTAGCATCATTATTAGGATTGACGCTGCGTTTGATCTGCATTACTTTCCCTTCGGGACTAATAATAAAAGTGTCGCGGTCATACCAATTCACTATTTTAGTAACCTCGAGGGCTTTGCCCAATTTACCCGATTCATCGGGAATCATGGCGATGTTTAGCTTTTCTTTGGTCACAAAATCAACTTGCTTAGCAGCACTATCGCTCGAGACCCCATATACTTGCACCTTAGCTTTTTTAAAAGCATCTGCCAATTGGGTATAGGCGTGCGCCTCAACCGTGCAACCGCCCGTAAAAACCTCGGGGTAAAAGTAAATTACCGTCCACTGTTTAGCGGGCAAGCTGACCGCTTTACCAAAAGCATCCCGCACTTGGATTTTGGGCAAGGTATCGCCCACTTTTAGCGCACCAGCCCCACTCGAGAGGGCCAAAAGTGCAGTTAGGGTAACAAAGCTATAGAAGGGTTTCATGGCTCGAGTGTAATGCCATCAATGGATTAAAACAGGCTCGAGCAATACCATTGAGATTATGAAAAAAATTATCTTTTGCTTGCTGAGTGTGCTGACAGTAGCCTGCAATACACCCGAGCCAAAACCCCAATTGCTCGAGGTGACACCCACCACCTTTACTTCGGGTGGGGCTTACCGACCTTGTGCTGACCGAGTGTTGTGGAAGATTCAATTGCGTTTCTCCCAAGCGATCAAACCCGAAAGTCTAAAAATAACCTCTGATATTGCAACTTGGATTGATCCTCAGTGGAGTGTGGATCAAAAAACCGTGAACTTGCAACAATCGCTGGCCAATTGCGCCGATCTGGAGAAATCTGCCAAAACTGCCCCTCCAGGTAGCCTCGAGCGCAGCCTCACTGTGCAAGCTGAGGATGTATCGGGCAGGAGGCTCGCGGAAAAAGTGGTGCTGTACGAATTTCTAGCACCATAGTTGATCATCATGCCCTGAATGGAAAACGGATCACGGACAACAGATCACGCATAACTGCTCTAAAACTGAAATCCCAAAAGCTGGTAGAGCGCAAAAGCCACATCCTCACGGCTGACTTTGGCATTGGGCTTAAAGCGGCTTCCGTCCAGGGACATCAAACCTTTAGACACTACCGCATCAATGGCAGCTCGAGCGGGGTCGGATAGACCCTTAAGATCCGTTGCACTGCTGCGGCCTTGCAGCGTATCGGCGCGGTAATCTTCATAGGCTGCTTTAATCGCTTGGGCAAAAACACTCCTCGAGACTTCTTGATCAGGATTAAAATTTCCTTGGTCGGTGCTGAAGTAACCCCTCGAGACTGCAATGGCAATATCGCTGGCAAGTGGATGGTCGCTGGGGACATCACCGAGTTTGGGAGCATCTTTGAGGCTCAAACTGGTGGAATAGACCAAAGCGTTGGCGAGTTCGGCTCGAGTGATGCCTTTTTTGGGATTGAAGCGGCCCATTGCATCTTTGAGCATCATGCCGCGAAAGACAATGGTCTGAACTTCTTGGGGGTATTCGCTCGAGGCCAGATCTTTGGGCGTAGTCACGCTCGAGGGGCGCAGATCGCCCGCAATCGGAGCAATATCCATATGTACATTTCTGACCGCATAACCATCTACC
Source organism: Deinococcales bacterium (assembly GCA_025359705.1). Classification (GTDB taxonomy): domain Bacteria; phylum Deinococcota; class Deinococci; order Deinococcales; family Deinococcaceae; genus JACMOA01. Next base: position 4,488 of record JANYFS010000144.1, read on the forward strand.
CCAGCCACACTGCCATAAAAACCCACGGTATCGGCTTGCTCACTAAAAGTGACTTTATAACCATAGCTGTAGTTTTGGTTGTAGCGCAGATAAAGACCGGTGGCTGTGGTGGCGGTATTATCCACCAAACCCAAAGTGATCAAGCGGTTGACCGCAAAAGGTTGGGAAAGATCGGTGACTAAGCGGTTTCCGTTTTCGTATTCGTCGCCTGGGGCAATGGGGGATTTTTTGGAATTGATGGTGTATTCGCCGCTTTGGGGGTTGTACACATCCCCACTCTCGAGGTAACTGAACACCGCATTTTTGATGTTGATCCCCAAAGGCCCATCTTGCGTGCTGGCTTGGTCTACGGTCATGATGGTCAAGCCACTGGCTCCCATCACCTCGACCATGCCGCTGGGTTTCACCCACATGGCGGTATTTTCATCAATGCCGTAGCCAATCGGAATTTTACGCTCGAGCAGATACCGCACCATACGGGCGTGACGGCCTTGGTAGGTGTTGAAATGCTGATCCACAATGCCCGATTTAAAAAATCCCAAACCCTTAGAAACATTGACTCCACGCTGCTCGAGGGCATCGGAGACCCCAAAATCCAAGGTATCCATCGGAATACCAAAGCTCGAGGGCATCAGGGCGCTTTGCACGCTGGCTCCTGCACTCGAGCCACCGATCACCCCGTCTCGTTTTTCAAAAAGCTCGCGCACGGCTGCCAAAACCAAAGAATCACTTTGATCTTTATTGAACAGTGCTTTGGTCACTCGAGCTTGATCGCCGCCCACAAACCACACCGCAGTGGCATTTTGCACCTGTTTGACCAGATCGGGATTTTTGTTTTGGGCATCAAAATTTTTGCGGGTCAAATCCAAAATCAGCACGTTTTCAGGCTTCAGACCCATGCCCTCGAGATCGGCTTTAAACCGCTTGCTGGAGCTGAGGCTTCCTGAAGCAGTGGGGAAGATCACCACTTTGGCAGCATCCTTGCCCCCTGCCAATTCCACAAACTTGTTATAGATTGGGGCATTATCGGAACGCAAAGCCCCGCCAACAATCATCAAGTTTCCCACTGCTAGACTCGAGGTGGAACCCGCCAAAACCACAGTAATCATTAGTTTACGCAACATAACAGCCCCTCGAAGTGCTTGAACAGCGCTCCTCTTTCATGTACCTGAACGATTGTGCCTGAAGGTGCCTGAATATCCCTGAATATCCCTGAATATCCCTGAATGTACTTGAATATCCCTGAATGTACGTGGATGTGCCTGAACGATTTACAGATTTGGCACATCATACACAAAAATGTATAAAGGGCAAATAGCGTTGCAGCTCGAGAAATACTGTGATCTTTTAATAAAATCATCAAATGATGAAAGATTATTCAACAAACCCTCAAGATTTCGCTTGAGGGTGCTAGATTATTCAAATATGCAAGAAGGCTATGCAATGCAAGTCTCACGTAACAGGGCTGGGCCAAGGCGGAGTTGTCTAGAAACTTTGCCGATTACACTCCAACTCGAGCCAGCCGTGCATCAAAGACCTCCAGCAAATCCCCCGCCTCGAGCAGATCGGCGATGGGGTCCCAGCGCCCGTTGGTCAGCGAGCTTTGGGCCGAAGCTGCGATTTCGACTTTGAAACGTTCAACGTGTAAACCGTGGCCCGCATAACGCACCTCGAGATTCAGCAAATCCAGAGCTATCTCGAGCGAAGGGTTTTGTTCTACTGCCGCCGCCAGCGCGGTAATATCGCTTTTGTTGGCCTTGACACAAGGGATCGAGAGGTTGGTGGAG
>JANYFS010000152.1 GCA_025359705.1 Deinococcales bacterium
TTAGAGTTGAGTCAAAAGTTTAGTAAAAGCTCAATAAAAGCTCAGTAAAAGTTTAGTAAAAAGTTCCAAACACGGTTCGGGAACGCGCCACAGCACCACGGCAACGGATCACCGCAATACACCAAGGAGAATTGAATTCATGGCTCTACTCATCACCATCGGGGATCGCAAACTGGGATCGATCCTGCAACAAAACGGATACATCAGTGATAACGATTTGCAAAAATCCCTCGAGCGGTTGGGCGAGCTGGGAGGTCGGCTGAGTGATGTGCTGGTGGATACTGGGGTGGTCAGCGAACGCAAAATCGCAAGGGCCATCGAAGATGAATTGGGTATCCCACTGGTTCACCTCAGCGCCATTCAAATTGCCAGCGAAGTAGTGGTATTGCTCGACCCCAATGTAGCCCTCGAGGAATTGGCAATGCCTTTTGGTATCGATCCCGATAGTGAGGTCTTGCGGGTGGCTTTTGTCGATCCCCTGAACAATATTTCAGTGGAAAATATCGAGGACAGTACGGGTTATACCGTAGAAAAATATCAAGTTTTGCGTGCGGAAATGATGTGGGCTTTGGCAACGTATTACCCAACACTGGGTTTGGAAGTCCCTCAATTAAAAGAAAATTTGGATCTGCAACATGATCCCTTGGGAAAGATTTTGGTGGAAAAAGGTTGGATCAAAACCAGCCACCTCGAGGAAGCGCTCGAGCAGCAAGTGGTCAGTGGAGATCCGATTGGCAAGATTCTGGTGACGATGGGGGTTTTGGCAAACGCCCAGCTTTATCAAGCCCTAGCAGAGCAATTCGGCCTCGAGTTCATCAGCAAACCCCAAGAGTACAAGCCTTCCGATGATGTTGTTACTTTTCTACTGCGGGGTGATGCCTTGCGGCTCCAGTGCGTCCCCATTGGCGAGGTAGAAGGCAAACTTATCATTGCGGTCAGTGATCCCAAGCGCCAAAAAGACATTGAAGAAATGATCGGCAAAGCGGTGCAAATTGTACTGGCAAGCCCAACCGACATCGACCTTGCCATCGAACAGTTTTATCCCGAAAAAGGTCGTTTGGGTGAGGCGCTGATCAAACAAGGGGTGATCAGCCGCGATCAGCTCCGCGACGCTATTGGCATCAAGCAAAAAACGGGCGGCATCAAACCCATCGGTGAAGTATTGATCGAGCTGGGCTTTGCTAGCACCGAAGATGTGGAAAAAGCCCTGCAACGCCAGCGGGCGGGTGGGGGTCGGCTCGAGGATACTCTGGTACAAACCGGAAAAGTCCCGCCCGAACACTTGGCTAAATCTTTGGCGGTGCAGCTCAACTACGAATATTACAACCCTGCGGATCGCCCACCCGATCCCGTGGTCATTGGCCTGATCCCCGAAGGCCAAGCTCGCCGCTATATTGTGTTTCCGGTGCGAATGGAAGGGCGCAGCCTCGTGGTTGCCATGAAAGATCCCCGCAATGTCTTTGCCCTAGACGACTTACGGGTGATGACCGGACGCGAAATTATCCCAGCAGTTTCCACCGAAAAAGATGTATTGACCCTGATCGAGCGCAACTACGGCAACGCCGATATGAGCCAGCTCAACAAAGATCTGATGGTGCAAACCAAGGGTCGCGGTCAGAGCGAAGATGACAGCAGCACCATCGATACCTTGGACGACAATGCCGTGGTGCGGGTGGTGGACAGCTTGATCCGCGAGGGAACCTTGGCGGACGCTTCGGATATTCACATCGAACCCACCGCAGGCGATACCGTAGTGCGCTTCCGCATCGATGGCGACTTGCGCGAACACACCAAGTTGCCCAGAAGCAGCAACACCAGTATCATGGCCCGCCTCAAGATCATGGGTAACTTGGATATTTCCGAAAAACGGGTTCCGCAAGACGGACGGGTGCGCTTTCGTAAAGGGGCCATTGATGTGGATTTGCGCCTTTCCACTTTGCCCACGGTATATGGAGAAAAAGCAGTGATGCGGATTCTCAAACGGGCCACCAGCATCCCCGACATGGAGCAATTGGGCTTCTCAGACTACAATTTCCAGCGCTTGGTAGACACCGTAGAAAAACCATATGGCATCTTTTTGATTACGGGGCCAACGGGTTCGGGTAAATCGTTTAGTACCTTCAGTATCCTCAAGCGCTTGGCTCGCCCCGATGTGAACGTGACCACCATCGAAGATCCTGTGGAATACGAAATTCCGCACATCAACCAATCTCAGGTGAACAATCAAGCGGGGATGACTTTTGCCAGAGCCTTGCGAAGTTTCCTGAGGCAAGATCCCGACATCATCATGGTGGGGGAGATTCGGGATACTGAAGTGGCCCAAATCGCGCTCGAGGCTGCCCTAACCGGACACTTGGTAATTGCCACCTTGCACACCAACGATGCCCCTGGCGCAGTCACACGCCTCGAGGAAATGGGAATTGAGGGCTTCAACATTGCCGCTTCTTTGATTGGGGTGATGGCCCAACGTTTGGTCAAGCGGATCTGCAAAAACTGCAAAACCGAAGTAGCCCCCGACCCCGAAGTGATGCGCCGTCTGGGAATGACCGATGACCAACTGCAAGGCGCAGTAATGTACCGAGGTTTGGGCTGCGAAAAGTGCAACGGTACAGGCTATAAAGGGCGAATGGGGATTCACGAACTGATGGTAGTGGAAGACCCCGTGCGCCGCGCCATTATTGCAGGTAAATCTTCGGCAGAAATCAAAGATGTGGCGGTGGATGAAGGTGGAATGCTAACTTTGCGTACCGATGGAATTGATAAAGTAATGCAAGGCTTGACTACCCTCGAGGAAGTGTTGGGCAATACGATTGAGTAGGTTATTTGTAGTTCGTTATTCGTTATTCGTAAAAGATCGAGAATAATAAAGGACGATCAAGAAAGTAAACACCTCGAGCTTTTTCTTACACTCTTACGCTCTTACCCTCTGAGATACCCTCATACTCTCTAGCCCTCTTACCCGCATACTGGAGCTACTATGCAACCCTCGAGCGCACCTGTAGACATCACCGATATCCTACGTTACGGTCACGAGCGCAACTCTTCGGACATTATTTTGACCGCTGGCATTCCACCTCAGTTCAAGGTACACGGTGATTACAGCGGTGGCGATTTTGCGCCGCTGAACGGCAACGATACCCGCAAACTGATGTACAGCATGATGAACGAAAAACAGCAGCGCACCTTTGAGGAAAACCGCGAGTTGGATTTTTCCTTTGCGCTGACCGGTACCTCGAGGTTTCGGGTCAACTGCTTTATGCAGCGCGGCTTTGTGGCAGGCGTGATGCGTTTGATCCCCACCAAGATCCGCACTGCCGAAGAATTGGGCTTGCCTCCTGTAGTGGTGGACATTGCCAAAGCCCCACGCGGATTGGTTCTGGTCACAGGACCAACCGGTTCGGGCAAATCCACCACTTTGGCGGCCCTGATCGACTGGATCAATACCCAGAAAAAACTGCATATTGTGACCATCGAAGATCCGATTGAATTTATGCACAACCACAAAAGCAGTGTGATCAACCAACGGGAAATTGGCTCAGATACCCACAGCTTTAATAACGCCCTGCGCTCGGTTTTGCGCCAAGCCCCCGATGTGATTCTGGTGGGCGAGATGCGGGATTTTGAAACCATTTCGATGGCGATCACCGCCGCAGAAACCGGACACTTGGTGATGGGAACCTTGCATACCAACAGCGCTCCAGAATCGATTGACCGGATTGTGGACGTGTTCCCTGAAGCCCAGCAAGAGCAAATTCGGGTACAGCTTGCCAACAACCTGGTAGCGATCATGACCCAGCAAATTTTGCCCCTGATGCAAGGTGGCGGGCGAGTGATGGCCTACGAGTTGCTGATTGCCACTCCCGCAGTACGGTCACTGATCCGCGAAGGCAAATCGTTCCAGTTGGTCAGCGTGATGCAAACGGGAGCGGTGTACGGAATGAACACCATGGATGCCATGCTCGCCAACATGGTGAAAAAGCGCATCATCAGCCATGAAATCGGCTTTGAACGGGCGGTGGACTCCAAAGAATTCGAGCGTTTGGTTAAACTGGATCAGGCAGCAGCGGGCAACCCCAATGCCCAGCGGGGCGGATCAGGTGGCCCCGCTCCCAGCAGCACCGCTACCCCGCCCACTCCCAGCTCTGGGGGGGTAGGCCGACGCTAGACTTCAGACGGATCTAAATATGAGCCGCTCGAGTGTGTTTCGGGTGGCTTTTTTCTTTTGGCGCTCGAGCGGAGTTTCGATTTTCACTATTGACCCGCGCTTCACGTACCTTCGAGAACACGGTTCGGAGCGCGACCCACAACCAAACCCTACTTTGTTCCGTAAATTCGGTCTCCAGCATCGCCCAGACCAGGCACAATATAACCGTGGTCGTTGAGATGTGAATCCAAAGCGGCAGCGACAATTTCAATCTCGGGGTGAGCGGCTTCTACGGCAGCAACACCTTCGGGAACTGCCAAAATGACCATCAGTTTGATCTGGGTAGCACCTTGGGCTTTGAGCAGATTGATGGCTTGCACGGCGCTTCCACCGGTTGCCAACATCGGATCGAGCAGCAACACGCGGCGTTCGCCAATATCTGAGGGCAATTTGGCATAGTAAGTGACCGGTTTGAGGGTGTCGGGATCGCGGTAAAGACCCAAATGACCCACTTTGGCAGCAGGGATCAGGCGCACAATGGAGTCGCTCATGATCAGACCTGCTCGTAAAATGGCGACCAATGCCAGTTTCTTACCCGAAAGCATTGGCACTCGAGCGCCTGTGACGGGGGTTTCAATATCCACTTCTTCCAGCTCGAGGTCACGGGTGGCTTCAAAAGCCATCAGCATGGCAAGCTCGGAGGCCAGTTCGCGGAAATCTTTGGAACCTGTATTTTTGTCGCGCAGCAAAGAGAGTTTATGTTGGATGAGGGGGTGGCTGACGATGGTTAGCATGGAGACTCCAGAGAGGGGTAAGAGGGTGAAATAAAGATTATTGGCTCGAGGTTTTTTTCTTTTTCAAAACGCAAAACGCAAAACGCAAAACGCATAACAGCACTTACAACCCCTACAGCCGCTCGAGGGCATCCAAGGCACGCTCGAGCTTGATCGGGCGCAGTTCTGCGAGGTCGTGGGCTTGGTATTTGCCGATCCACTCGAGATCGTGTAGGTAGGTCAGAGCGAGGTAGGCC
>JANYFS010000026.1 GCA_025359705.1 Deinococcales bacterium
GCGAGGAGGCTCGAGATGGGGAGGAGTCCGCTCGAGGTGAGCACGGGGGTCTCAGGGCTGAAGGAATTTGTGCAGGGTCTCGATCGATTTCGATATTCCAAATCTATGTCTTGATCCCAAGAATGATAACCTTCCTTTAAGCCTGGTATACGGTTTTTCCCCACACCAACGCCACCTTCTGGCATTCCCCCAGCATGACCAGCACCTATATCAATACTCGATCCTGCTACTCCCATTAATAAATTTTCACCCAAATGCTTCTGTCTATCTTTTATTCCATCATATTTATCTTGAGTCATTAAAGCATTTTTAAGATTGGGATCTAATACCTTACCTCCAAATGCTTTGTATACACTCAAAATCACCTTTGTTTGCCCAAGGGAAAAATCGAGATCTATTGCGCTCATTCCTGCTGTATCTGCATACACACTTTTTTGAATGTATTCATAAATAATATTTTTTTGACCATCTGTTGGATTCGGGTGACTACTTACAATTAGCTTAAGCTCATTATATCCTTGTATTCTTGCATTTGGATCAGAAGTAAGCAATATAGATGCGTAAATGGAATAATAAAACTGTTTCGATTTTCCATTATCAATATTGTGTATCGCACCGATCAATGAAATATTGATTCCTCCAGAAGATGTCAATGCTCCAGGTGGGATGTTCTTGTTAATACTGGGAATAATTTCTATCATATTTGAAGTATAATGTCCTGTAGTCAATTGCTCTTGCAATTCTCGTAGTTCTTGTGCGCTTTCTGTATCGTAGCTAATTTTACAACTATAAACCCAATCAAAAAAGTGGCATGTTTGTGTTAGAGACACAGTATCTAAAGGAGTAAGTGCCAATCTTGAGCCAACACCGACTTTCTCGGGAACAAAGCCAATGGGAGCCTGAGTGGACTCGAGGCCCGCATTCAAGACTGCACCAATGGTGGGAATGATGCTTGAGGGATCTTTGGGCGTAGCGTTTTGCGCGGTGGTGGGTAGAGTGGGGATGGTAGGAGCGCTCGAGGGAGTACCCGCGGCCTCGAGGGGAAGGTTAGGCAGGGCTGGAGTGGTTGGAGCAATCGCACCAAAGGGATTCAAAGCATTGTTCAAACCACTGGGAATTTGGCTCGAGGCATCTGGAGTGGCATTGGTGGTGGCGGCATTTTGAAGGATGCTGTTGGCTGGATTATTAATCTCGAGTGGACGAGCATCCTGCTGGGTAGTGATTTCAGGGATGCTTTGGGTTGCTTCTGGGGCAGTTGCCTGTTGTGCGTTCGAGGGGTCAAGGTTGGGGAGGGTAGGGCCAATCAAAGGGATAGATTCGGCAATGTTGATACCCAATATACTCGAGGTGGCTGGAGTGGGATCTTTGAGATCTTTGTCTTCGCTCGAGGGCTTATGGACACTGAAGGGTGTAATACCTGTCCAGTTGGTTTGATCATCAAGACCATCAATAAAGCTATAGGTCTGATTTTTAGTGATGTTTGCGCTACTGGGACTGTAGGTATCGATTGTATTGGAGTGACCACAGGCGCTACCTAAAAACCCAGTGTTGAATTCCCATTTCCATATTCCACTTTTCTTCCGTATAACTTGCAATTCGCCGTTTGCATAAATAGAGGCATTACTATCTCGAGTGATTTCATATTCATTTGAGATGAAATCACCATTAAAACAGCTCCAAGTATGTTGGTTGTCAGCTTCAATAATACCCGAAGTGGAAGATAGAATCTGATTTCCAGCAGGATCATAGCGAAAATGATTGTAACTGTTTCTTGGGCCCATATTGCAGTTTGCAAAGGGGTTGCCTCCACAAAATCCAGTGGTATCTAATTTATAAAATTCAACCATTCTTCCATCGGCATTGTATCTTTTGGTGTAACCATCGTATTTCCCGCCAGAAACTAAAGTGCGGTTTCCGAATTCATCTACTGTGTAGGTTGCATTAGCTGTAGAGTCTTTGGAATTGGAGGTGGTAAGTTGATATCCAGTAAGGCTATCGTAAGTATTTGTTATCGTCGTAGCGTTGCTGGCAACATTGTCAGGAGTTGTAATTATACTGTTAGTTTGATTGTATGAATCGTAACCATAAGTTGTTTCACTGGTGGAAGAATTGGTAGTTCCATCCGTGATACTAGTTGCCTTGGCTACCGTATTAGACTTCGTAAGATCACCATACACAGAATAGGTGTTAGTAGTAGTATTTTCTTGTTTTGCATCAGAAGTGCTGGTATAGGTTGTTTGAGTTCCAGACAAACCTCCAATTGTAGGTTTCTGAATTTCTTTAATTACTCCGCCTATTTTTTTAGTAGTGGAAGTAGGAGTATATTCAATATCAATAGTCTGATTTCCAGCATTTGATTCACTTATAGGACGGCCTCGTTGATCATAGGAGACGAATTTTAATACTTGATTAGGTTTACCAGCTTCATAAACTGTGGTACTAAATTTTACTCCACTATTATAAAAATTATAATCTGTTCTAATAGTAACTGTATCTCCAAAAGTGCTATGCTTCATAGCATCATCAGTTGTTTTGACTATGGGAGTATTATCAGAAACTGTAGAAGAATAAAGCAAATCTCGCTGGTTGTAATAAGAATATCCCGATCCAACTGTTGCAGCTAGCAGTACACCGTTTGCCCCACCCAAATTCCATAGGGTATTGGATGGCCTATATCCTTGAACACGTATTTCAACGTCTCGAGTGTGTGAGAACTCTTTATTAGTTGACGTGTAAGTATATTTGAAATAATTGTCTTGCATGTTCCAACCTTTAGGGCTGTCCCATGTTTCAGTTAAGTTCCCACCTACATCATACTTCCAAACAGTACTGTAATCGCCCATTCCCAGCAATTGACCTTGCGGGCCACGTTGCTCAGCAGCATAGTTTGGATGCCCGTTGGTCGCAGATCCATCCACAAAGTCTCTTCTGGTGTGCTGACCCCGTTCATTATTGGCATAGGTAGATTTGTGATGGATACCACGATAGGTTCCTGCCAGCTCTAGAGTCATGACTCCACCTTTATCTAAGGTGTAATTGGTATAAGCCCCGCCAATAATCGTATCAACCGTTTTTACACCATCCAAACGGTATTGATTTTTATGAGTATAGGTATCGTTTACAATTACTGTTGAAGCCAACGTGGTGGGTCGTCGTTCTGCAATCACTTTTCCCAACGCATTATATTTATATGCAATAGCCATACTCTTTTCAATCTTGTATACCAAATTACCCATGTCATCATAGTAATATTTGGAAGTTAGTCCGACAGATAGGTTTGCCCTATCATCAATAGTTTTGCCTTCGCCTACAGTGCGAGCCAATTCAGTCTGTTTTATCGTATGTCCCATGCCGTCAAAAGCATATTTGGTTTCAAAACTATCGGCATTTTTCAAATAAACCACATTGCTATTACCATCTCGAGCCTGAACAATGGGCCCATCTCCAGGAATAACACTTTGGTAAACCTGCCCCGCCAAATCGTAGTTGTATGTGGTGTAGGTCAGTGTGGTATCTTCGCCAACCAAACGCCCAATTTTATTGGGATAGGGTGAATTTGCATTGTAAATGCGATCTTCCGTTAGCGCAGGAGTAGTGTCTACCAAACCAGGTTCGGTGGTGGTCAACAACAAGCCTGAACCATTGTAGGTATAGCTGAAGCGCTTAACCCCCTTCTCGTCATAGGTCTCGAGTGAGTTTCCAAAGCGGTCTAAAACCATGCGCTTGCGTGCAATGCCCGATTCAGTAAAGGCTCGAGGGGATTTGGTGGAGGTTTGGCGACTCGCTGCATCATAGGTGTAACCCGT
>JANYFS010000294.1 GCA_025359705.1 Deinococcales bacterium
TATGTATCAGCGAGTTTTATCACTCCGCCCAAGATAAATGCAACCAGAGTAGATCATCGTTGGAAGAAAGAATATGGAGCTTTAGAGCAGTTGTCTTAGTAGTAAACGAATTCATCATGTCTCATTGGTGATGAAGATAAGGGAATTCATATCAAGATTTCTTGGGGGAGTGAGGGTCAGGCAGCACCCGACCCCTACGAATGATAGATGCGAACCCGTTCATTATTTGGACAAATGCTCTAAACATCTAAAAAATAAGGGCTGAATGGGTTTACTCAAGTTAAACCTGCTCGAGTTATGGTTTTGCAGCAGGAATCACCACAGGATTCACCACAGAGTTTGCTACAGGAACTGCTACAGGAATCACTTCAAGGTTTATTTCGATGCTGTGACCTTCGATCAGCTCGAGGGAATCTTGGTAGGGCTTGAACCCCGCTTTAACAACGCGCAATTGGCCCTTTAGCCGCTGGGTAATTGGGAAATTTGTAATCGGCGAAAGCCCAATAAAACCCCGATCCAAATACACATAAGCCCCAGGCGGAACCGTTTTGACACTCAGCGGGATGGTTTTGGCCTGCACGTTGGTTTCCAGAACGCTGGGCTTAGCCTCGAGGTTTCCACCCGAGCTGGCATGGATTGCCGAAAAAACCAACCAACCCACCAAAGCCAAAATAAGTACCACTGGAAACACGGGAGCCAGATTCCACAAAAAACCTGTTTCGGGTTCTTGCCAGACGTGATAGCGCAGCTCTTGGGGCTGCCAAACTTGGTCGAGTTTACCCTCGAGCATGGGGAGATCCAAGCTCAATTCATAGGCCAAGATTTGAATAAAACCCCGTACCAAAGGGCGCTCTGGCAAGGCTGCAAAATCCTCTTGCTCGAGCGCTTTGATATAATCTATGCGAATATTGCTGCGTTCTGCCAACGCTTCGTGGCTAATTTTCAGGCGCATTCGGGTAAAACGCAGGGTGTCACCAAGGGTTATTTCGTCCATAAACTTAGCCAAAGCATACAATCATCAGTAGTGGGTTATTCCCGAATCCAACCCAAGGCCCATATATTCCGCAAATCCACACCCAAATTCACGATCATGCCTCGGTCTCCCATATTAAAACCGCCATGCAGCATTCCCAAAACCTTGCCCGAACTGCGCCGAAAAATCGGGCCACCACTCGAGCCAGGAGCCGCGCCTGTGTCGATTTGCAAAAAGGAAATCCCTTCCCTCGAGCGCACCCCATTGATAATGCCCTGCGAATAACTGACTCCTTGGCCCAAAGCCCCGGTCATGGGGTAGCCCAACAAGCCCAATTCGTCGCCCAGTTCGGGGGCTTGTGAATGCTCGAGCGGCAACCAGTGCGGGTGTCCCATACCGTCCTCGAGCCATAACAGCGCCAGATCGTGGCCTTCATTGCTGATCAGGATACGGGCCTGCCTAAATTCTTCTTGTCCATCGAAACGAAAAGACACCTCGAGCGCGTCCTCGATCACATGATGGCAGGTAAGTACATGTCCACCTGGAGTAATGCAAAAACCCGTCCCGGAAGCCACCGTTCCATCAAACATTTTGACCAAAACCATACCCACTGCTTTAGTCAAACCACCAGGCAACTTGGGAACTACTGCTCCAGGCCACTCGAGCGGAAGGTTGAGCTGTTTGAACTGTGCGGAATTGGATTTAGCATGATTTGCACCTGGTGTTTGCACGGGCAAAACTTGGGTGTCTCGAGCGGCTATGGGGGTAGCCAAGGGTGCCAATAACCCACTTGAGAGGCCCAAATGCTCGAGGTAAAACGCCATTCCTTCATAAAAACCCATACCACTGACCAGCAACCGCCAACCACCCTCTTTGCGATACAGCTCGGCAAGCATCACCGTGCGCTCGAGGCCAAAATCCGCGTGTGAAAAGGAATACCGAGCCAGCTCCTGTCCAGCAGCGCTCAGCGACACAAACCCAGACTCGAGCTGGCGGGCATTTTCGGTAAAACTAATATTGCGATCATCGAAGGCCAAGGTAAATACCAGTTTGTGCGCCGCACTGGGGGCCAGATTGAGCGCAATTTTAAAGGTCGCCTCGAGTGGCCCACTTTTGGTCAGCTCGAGTCCTGCCACACTGGGGGCATGTCCCGCAAAAAGCAGTGTATGTTCGCCCAGCGCTTTATCTTGGGCATTGGTCCAACCCGCTGATATAAACAGCGGCAACTGCGGCCCAGTGGCCTGAATCGTCACCTCGAGGGTATCTTGAACCCCCAAATCACTGAGTTTGATGCGTTGCCCTCGGATCAGGTGGATTGGGGGTTGAATCATCTGGGAATGCCTCGTGGATGGCTCTGGGGGATAGCTTTTGTGGATGGCTCGGGGGGATAGCTTTTGTGGATCGTTTTTGGAGTGAATTTTGGTAGTGGTCAACTGACAAATGCTAATCTCAAGCATTTTGTGTGTAGAACAGGCTCTGGATAATTTTTACATTCGGGCATAAACCACTACCTGAATTTTTAAAGCTTTTGGGTTCGGCTCGAGTTCAGATGTTCATCATTTCAGATGTTCAGCATTTCAGATTTTTGGATGGGGTCATGCCCAATCTGGGTAAGCGCAATAGCAAATTTTGACCTTGAGCAATACGGAACATCAGTAAACTACCGCGCTGCACCCCTGCAATCCCGCCCGCGATTCCCTCTTTTGTACCTGTCCCATCTGCCACCTCGAGGTCGAAACGGGCAAACAAGGGTGGCTCGAGGCGAAACATACCGCGCTCGAAACGGGGGAACTCTAGGTCGCCTTCGTCGTTGACAAAAGCAGTGCGGATGTCGTCCCATTGCCCGCCTGGGTGGTAGCCCAAAAATAGGCTCGAGTCGTTTTCGGCGTAGTCTGGGGCATAAATCAACAGCACTTGAGCCTCGATGTTGCGGTAGGCGCTCATGGCTTCCCACACCAATTGATTGGCGGTTTCATCGTCCACTAGCTCGCTCGAGACTGCCAGAGTCGCACCTTGGAAGGTGGATTCGCGGTCTTTGAGTTGATAATAAAAACCATCTTCACCCAGCTTGAGTTGGGCCACTTCGTTAATAAAATCCATTCCCCGCAAGGTAGCCCGCAAATAATCCTCGGCAAGTGGAACCCCCGAGCTGCGTTTACCCTCGGCATGGCGGCTGGACACTGCGTGTACCAAACTGCGAGCCTCCCCAGACTCGAGCGGCATATGGTGGCGTACACGCGCAATGGGGGGCGCAGCATCGGTTAAAGCATCCGTACCAACAGAATTTGTGGGGATATTCATAATTTAGCTCCAGACGGGTTAATTTCAGATGATTTAATTTCGGATGGTTTAATTTCAGATGATTTAATCTCAAAGGGCTTAACTCCAATATGGATCGCAGCAATTCCACCACTGAGCAAGTGATAGCGGCTTTTGAATCCAACATCCTCCATCATTTTTATCAACTTTTGGGGTTCTGGGAAGGCCAGTACCGATTGCGGTAAATAAGTATAAGCATATTCGCTACCCGAAATAAAGCGGCCCACACGGGGCAAAACTTGCTCAAAATACAGCCGAAAAGCCGAACCGAACAGATTTTCTTGCGGTGGCGGAAATTCCAAAATCACCATTCGCCCGCCTGGGCGCAGCACGCGGTAAAACTCGAGCAAACCTTGGTGATAATCGGCAAAATTGCGAAAACCAAAGGCGCACGACAAGGCATCAAAAGAAGCGTCTGGGTAGTCTAGGGCCAGCGCGTCTTTTTCCTCGAGCAACACATCCAACTGCTGTGCCTTAGCCTTGTGACGGCCCACCTCGAGCATTTCTGGCACAAAGTCACAGCCAATTACCTCGAGGTCGGGGGCCATTTTTTTCAGGGCCAAAGCAAAGTCGGCGGTTCCGGTGGCCACATCCAAAACCCGCTTGGGCGACAGGGCCAACACTTCTCTGGCGGCCTGATTGCGCCAGGTCTGATCGACACCCATGCTCAACACCCGGTTCAGCAGGTCGTAACGGCCCGAGATTGCCGCAAACATCTGACGTACCCCGTCGGCTTTGGGTTGTACATCACCAACGGGGGGCATCGTGGGGGTAGATAGGTTGACATTAGGCTTAACCACGTTACCAGCCTAACATATTTCCTATTTGTCGAATGTCCCCCAAATGGTTGGGCATGGGTGATCGCTTTCACACTCGAGTGGCTAAGGCTCGAGTGCTAAAACAAATTAATATAAGAAAAAGATTGTGTAGCTCGAGGTTTTTTTAACCAACCTTGAGCCAGCGCCTTGTTTAAGACCGAACCAGTACCTTCCGAAAAGCGGTGGGGGCTTTTTCTACATATTTGCGAACCCGCAAATTCAGGCTCGAGGCGTAGTCACACAAACCGTTCAAGCATTCGCCAATGGGTTGACGCAAATAGTATTCGTCCGCACCCAAACGAGAAAGCGTCAAGAATGGAGGCTGGCACAAGGTTTCCAAAATACCACTCAATTCGGTTTTGGAAATGCGGCCCGCCAAATGACCCATCAGTTCGGCAAAGGTGAAGCTGGACTGGTTTTCAAACTCTGCCAAACTCAGTAGCACATGCGAAAAAATACCGCGCTCGCCCAGTTGCCTGCTGGCAGTTTCGGCAATGTGTCCCGCCGCCTCGAGATCTATTTTTTCTTGCGCCCAAGCGTCTCGTAGCTCGAGCGGAGTCAGTGGGCTAAGCTGGCTGCTGACCAAAAGTTCCTCGAGGGCTTCGGGCAAAACCACACAAATATGCAGATCTGGGGGCAGGGTCACTTCGCTGGGGTTGGAGGTGATCACCGCACTATATTCACTGCCCAAGGCTTGCAAACGCTCCCAATTCACCAAACCCGTAATGCTGGGAAAAGCCACTGCCACACGGTAAGCTTGGCGGCCCAACTTGGCCTCGAGCAGCACTTGCTCGCCGTAGGGGTGCAAAGTGTAACCGATTTGATCGGCAAAACGCTCGAGGAGTTGCACTTCTGGGCGCGATTTACGGGCAGGTGTGGGGGTTGGGATATTTGCCAATACAGGCTCGAGGGTGGGTTCTGGCGTTTTGACCTGTGGCATGATTTGTGAAACAACCTGTGGAATGACCTGTGGCATGATTTGTGAAACAACTTGTGGAACGACCTGTGGGGTATTTTGTGCTTGGGCATGTTCTTGAGCCTGTGCTTGAGTCTGGCTCGAGAAAGAGACTACTTCTTCGCGCCCAGTGCTGGGAAATGGCCTCGAGAGCAAAGCGCGTTGGTGGTTGCTCAGCGATGCGACTTTGACCTGAAGCGCGGGGTTGGATTGCCCTGTGGATTGCCCTGTGGATTGTAGGGTGGATTTTTCGGGAATAACCTGTTCGCTCGAGCGCTGAATCGGGCCTGGGGTGGGGCGGCTTGAGGTTAATCCCGCCAATCCACTGGGGATGGGCGCACTAAAAAAACTGGGACGTTCCGCAACCACCAGCGGCGCAAAATCAACCTTGCCCGTCCGCTTAGCAGTCGCGGTTGGCAGTGCAACAGGCCGCTCGGTACGCACTTCGCGCAAATAGGCATTTTCCTCGAGGATCACCCTTTGGGGAACGGGGGATACGGTTATGCGCTCTGTGGTTTTGGGATGTTTGAGTAGCGCCTCGAGCTGGAATTTGCGGTCAGCCAGCTTTACTAATTGCACGATGTCGTTGACTTTAAGATCACTGCGGAGGTAGAACTCGGATAAGCCCGAAATTTTGTGCGCTGCACAGTCTAGGTTGACTTCAAAATCCAGACCCTGATCATCACGGAAAGTTAGTGACCCAGACAGGTCGGCAAAGAGTGGCTCGAGGGATTTATGCAGTCTCATGCTGCCTTCGGACAGACACAGACGGGAAATTGTATAACGGTAGGTAGTCAAGAAACAACTCCTCTTGTGAAGATAAGATTAGAACTGCAACACACTTGCCCACTTGCTAAGGATAGGAGGGTTGAAAACATCAACCAAGAACATCAACCAAGAACACGAACTTGAAAAAAGAACAGGAACTTGAAAAAAGAACAATGACGTGATTATGACACAAACAAAGATGAAAAAACATGAATAATTCGCAGAGGCTTACATTAAATATAGATCCTAAATTCGTTTTATAACTAATTTTCAGGATAAGTTCGTTTCATTGAGCTCGAGGGTCTAGCTCGAGGGTCTAGCTCGAGGGTTCGGCGCAAGGCAAAAAAATCACCATTTATCTTTAAGCGATTCCTGTAGAATGCGGCTCGAGCGTTTTTCATAGGTTTGTCACCAAAAGGCTCGAGGGGTAGAGATGCTGTGGAAGGAAACCCTCTCTTGGTTGCGAGACGCGCTGGACATTGGTTTGGTAGCGACCTTGATTTATCAGGGGTACAATTTGCTAGCAGGAACGCGGGCAGTCAACCTGATTCGGGGGTTGTCGTTTTTTGCGGTCTTGTGGCTGCTTTCCAATTTGCTAAATTTGACCACCCTAAATTATTTGCTGGGCAAAGCTGCCACCATCGGGATTTTTGCTTTTATTGTGGTATTTCAACCCGAAGTACGCCAGATCCTCGAGCGGATTGGACGCACACGGGTACAAAAGATCTCCACTAGCGGGGCGAGTTTGCAAGAAATTGCCCGCGCCCTCGAGCGCATGGCAGAGAAGCAAATTGGGGCCTTGATCGCCCTCGAGGGACAAACTCCTTTGGGTGAACACGCCGCTTCGGGGGTCAAGTTGGACGCGCTGGTCAGCGCTCCCTTCCTCGAGGCACTTTTTGCCCGCAATGCCCCGCTGCACGACGGCGGAGTGATCATTCAAAATGACCGCGTGGTGGCAGCAGGCTGCCTGTTTCCACTGCAAAACCTGCAAGATGGCATTTACCGCCGCTACGGAACCCGTCACCGCGCCGCCTTGGGCCTCAGCGAAGTGTCCGACGCGGTGGTTTTGGTGGTTTCCGAAGAACGCGGCGGCATTCGCATCGCCCACTTGGGCAAGCTGACCCAAGATCTGACCGGCTCGGAACTGCGCGACAAACTGCGCGATCTGCTGTATGGCGGAGGAAATATTTCAAATCCTACATCAAAAAATACTCCAGAAGAGGGTTCGGGAAAGAACACCCGAACGGGTTCCGAAAACAACACAGGAACCCAATCGTGAATCCTCCAGCGGAGCGCATTCATGCTGTGGCCCAACTGGGGCGGTGGGTCTGGCGGCTGATCAGCTTTCAGTGGCTGCGTAAAGTGGGGGCCATTTTGTGCGCGGTGGCCCTCTGGTCGCTGGCAACCACAGACCGCCGTGGCACGGTGGAGCGACTGCTCGAGGTACCGGTTAAAATCATCGACGGCTCGAGCAAGGCCGACAAACGCACGGTGTTGGGCATTCCTAGCACGGTCAAAGTTCGCTTGTCGGGGCAGGCTAGCCGCATCGAAAGACTGCTGGCAGAGCGAATTGAGGCCGATGTAGATGTGTCAAAGCTGGG
>JANYFS010000321.1 GCA_025359705.1 Deinococcales bacterium
GGTGCTGGGGGTTGCCACCAAGCGGCTCGAGTATGGTTTGCAAAAAGACACCCTCGAGGGGGTTCAGGTTTGGGTTTTGCCCTCCACCAGCCCGCTGGCTGCGAACTTTTTTACGCTCGAGCCGTGGTTGGATTTGGCGCAGGACGTGAACCAAACTATGAACCAAGATTCAAAAACAAATCTCGAGCAGGATTTTCACGCTCCCAAAACCTAGACAATTTTACATTTGCAACCTTTTGATTAGATTACAATTCTTATCAACTATTGAGACTCCAGACTCGAGTCTGCTGGCTCACCCACCTGTCTTACACCTGCTTCACCCCAAGGAACCCCACACATGAGTGATATTGAAACCCTGAAAAAGCAAAAGCCCCCCTTTGAAGTCGTTCTCGCCGATATTGAGCGCTACGCTAAGACGGGTTTTCACAGCATCGACTCCGAAGAATTGAACCTGCTGAAGTGGTACGGCATTTACCCACAAAAACCCCAAGAGGACGGCTTTTTGATGCTGCGGGCCAAGGTTCCCGGTGGAGCCTACTCCAGCGAAGCCATGCGCGAAGTTGCCAATATTGCCGAAATTTATGGGCGCGACTTTTTGGATGTTTCGGATCGTCAGGCTTTTCAATTTCATTATCTGACCATCGAGAACATCCCCGATATTTTTGCTCGGCTCGAGCGGGTGGGTTTGCACGCAAGGGGGGCTTGCGGCGATACCGTTCGTGCGGTGATCACCAGCCCGATTGCAGGTCTGGACGCACGCGAAGTTTATGATGTGATGGATCTGGCAGTGGAGCTGGACACGGTTTTCTCGGGAAATGTGGCCTACCAAGATCTGCCCCGCAAGTACAAAGTCAGCATCACCGGAACCCCCCAGCTCGAGGGGATTCATTTGGTCAACGACCTGTCCTTTTTGGCCCATGAAGTGGATGGCAAAATCGGTTTTGATGTTTGGGTGGGCGGTGGCTTGGGCGCAGTGGCCTTTTTAGCCAAGCGTTTGGGTGTGTTTATCGCTCCAGAGCAAATTATTGCCGTGACCCACGCGGTGACAGCGGCCTACCGCGATCATGGCTACCGCAAAAACCGCAAGCAAAGCCGCCTCAAGTACCTGCTCAAAGATCTGGGCGCAGAGAAATTCCGCGAACTGGTCGAGACCGAATACCTTGGCTATAAGCTCCAAGATGGCCCCGCTGCACCTGTGGCTCCCGAGGGCGGCATCGACGTGCTGGGGGTGAACCCGCAGAAAGATGGTCGTTTTTATGTCACGGTTGCCACTACGGTGGGCCGCATCGACCCGACCAAAGCGCGTGCGCTGGCAGATCTGGCAGAACAATATGGCTCGAGCGAACTTCGCAACACCGCCTACCAAAACATCCTGATCCCCAACATCCAAGAAAAAGATCTGGAAGCGGTCAAAGTGGCGCTCAAGGGTTTGGGTTTGGCTCCCAAAACCACCTTACGCGGAACCACCATCGCCTGTACAGGCACCGAGTTTTGCCGCTTGGCCCTGACCGAAACCAAGGCCCGCACTGCTGGCGTGATTGATTTGCTCGAGAGCAAATACGCCGCGCTCGAGCTGCCCGTGACCATCAACCTGACTGGTTGCTCCAATGCCTGCACCCGCTACCAAGTGGCAGATTTGGGCTTCATGGGATCGAATCACCTGGGCGAAGAAGTCTTTCAAGTGCATTTGGCAGGTGGATTGGGCGGCGCACAGCGTTTGGGAGCCAAGCTGAAGGGCCGCATTCCCGCAAATGATTTGCATGTCTATGTAGACCGCGTGTTGGGCCAGTACACCCAAGAAAAGCTCGAGGGTGAGTATTTCTGGCAGTTCGCTGACCGCGTGGGCGCAGACCGCTTCACCCCCGACACCATTCTCAAAGAAGTGGTGGGCGCATGAGTTATGGCAATGTGGTCTGGTTTACGGGCCTAAGTGGTGCGGGAAAAACCACTTTGGTGGTAGCCCTCGAGAAGCAATTGTTGGCAGCGGGTCAAAAAGTGCAGATCTTGGACGGCGATTTGGTGCGCGAAAACCTCAGCAAAGGTCTGGGTTTTTCCAAAGAAGACCGAGATACCAATGTGCGCCGCATCGGTTTTGTGGCGGGCCTGCTGGCCCAGCACGGGGTCACGGTTTTGGTCAGCGCGATCAGCCCCTACCGCGACACCCGCAGCGAGGTTTTGGCGAGTTACCACCGCAAGCTCGAGGTGTTTGTGGACGCACCCCTGACTGTGGTGACGGAGCGCGATGTCAAGGGTTTGTATCTGAAGGCCATTGCGGGGGAAATTCCTCACTTTACAGGAGTCAGCGACCCCTACGAAGCACCCGAAAACCCCGATGTGCATTTGCGTACCGACCAACTGAGCGTGGATGAATGCCTCGAGCGGTTGCTTGCCGCTTTGCAGCTCAGCCCTGTTGCTGTTTAGAGTTGCTTAAAGCTGTCTTCCGTGATCCGTTTTCCGTTTAAATCAGGGCTGTAGATACTTAGACGAACGGATGACTTTAAATCAAGGCTCGAGATATTTCAATAAAGGAAACTTTTATGTCCGAAACCGCTGTGTCTCAATCTGCCTCGTCTCAATCTGTTTCGTCTAAATTTGCTTTGTCTGATTTCAATGCCGAAAGCAACCCTAAAGACATCATCGCTTGGGCGCTCGAGCAGCACCCCGATTTGATCATGCCCAGTGCCTTTAATATCAACGGCATTGTCTTGATGGATTTTGCGGCTCAGGCGGGATATACAGGCGAAGTGGTTTTTGTGGACACCGATTATCACTTTCCCGAGACCCTGAACACCTATGCGGCCCTCGAGCGCAAGTATCCGCAGTTTAAATTTGTGACCCTGAATGCCAACCTCGAGGACACCCAGCAGTATCTGATAGACACCGATGCCTGCTGTGCGGTGCGGAAAGTGGCTCCGCTGCAAGATTATCTGGCCCAGAAAAACCCTTCGGCGCTGCTGAATGGTCGCTCGAGGGATCAGGCGGACACACGGGCCAGCATTGGTTTTGTGGAGCAAGGCAAACGCAAACGCATCAACCCGCTGGCCTACTGGACACGGGAAATGCTCGAGGGGTATGTCAAAGAACACGAGCTGCCAATCAACCCGATGTACTGGGACGGCTTTTTGAGCATCGGTTGCTGGCCTTGCACACGGGCGGTGCGCCCAGGTGAGGACGCTCGAGCGGGGCGTTGGGCGGGGCAAGCCAAGACCGAATGTGGGTTGTGGGTTGGGGAAAAAGCACTTTAAGCTCGAGGAGTGGTACATTCGGGTGCCGGTTAAAAAGTAATTTTGGGATATAAATAAAAGCAGGCTCGAGGGAATTGGCGCTCGAGCCTGCTTGTTATAATTTTTTACTATTATACCAAGTTAAAGTGATTCCCAGACATGACTACTGGGAGAGACTTTTTGGCAGAAATCAATCATTCGTAGGGACGGGGCCTCGTCCGCTAACTGCCCGAAAAGCGATCTTGAAGAAAACCTCCTCGAGTCAGTATGTCTAAAAAATAATATCTATGAATCATCTTTGCTTGGTATTAATCAATCTTGATCACGGGGAATTATT
Source organism: Deinococcales bacterium (assembly GCA_025359705.1). Taxonomy (GTDB): domain Bacteria; phylum Deinococcota; class Deinococci; order Deinococcales; family Deinococcaceae; genus JACMOA01. The sequence goes on from JANYFS010000321.1 coordinate 3,562, forward strand.
TTATTTTGTCAAAACAGTATTTAGAACCCTCATCAAGATCTGGCGGCATTTCACAGAATACAGTTCTTTCCAAAAAACACAAACCAAATCCATAGCGTGGATCAGAATCAATTGTATTTCCCAAATCTTCTCCCATATAATAAATAACCCAATTCAATTTTATTTGAGAAACATATTTGTTATTCCTAAGAAATTTTATATACGATTTACCATTTTTTTCAAAAATGTATTCCACAGATATTCCTTTTTCATTTTTTTCAATTTTTGGCTTTACCATTTTTTTATCTTCATACAGCGATCTCATTTCTTCGTAATAGTAGCCTGCCCTATATTTCACGCTACGGCCTTCTCGCAACTTCCAAGCACCAATCATATCTTCAATTGTAATATTTTTGTAGTAATTAGTAAAATCACACGATGATAAAATAGCCGCAAGCAGTAGTAAAAATATCAATCGTACAATTTTTACCACACCTAACATAATTTTCCCTCGTCAAAATAAGTTATTTTTTGTTCTTTCATATTTTAGATCATATTCCATAATTCAAACATCACCAAGGACAATACTCCCAAATCCCTTCCAAATCATCTACACTCGAGGGATGGCAATACATTTGGTCAACAAACCGCTGAACCTGACTTCTTTTGATGTGGTGGCGAGGGCGCGAAAGTTTTTGAATACCCGCAAAATTGGACATACAGGAACCCTCGATCCGCTGGCAACGGGGGTTTTGGTGCTGTGTAGCGACGCTTCCACCAAATTGGTGCAGTTCCTGACTGCCGATAGCAAAGATTATTTGGCACTGGTGGCCTTGGGCGGAACCTCCCCCACTTTGGATGCCGAAGGGCCATTGCAGGGGCCTGTGCAAACGAATTTCACCCTACCCTCGAGCGCAACACTCGAGACTGCACTCGAGAAATTGCGCGGCCCGCAAATGCAAATGCCCCCACAGTACAGCGCCATTTCGGTGGATGGCAAACGGGCCTATGAAGTGGCAAGGTCAGGCGGGGAAACTGCGCTGAAACTGCGCCCAATCACCATTTTTTCCCTCGAGCTATTGGCGGCGTGTGCAAGTGTAGAAGAAGCCCAAAGCTTTGTGGCAAGCGAATTCCCTTACGGCAACAACTTTCCACCCGCACTGGGAACCTTCCCCACGGTGGTACTCAGGGCCAGTGTCTCGAGCGGCAGCTATTTGCGCTCTTTGGCGCGGGATTTGGGGGAGCTGTTGGGGGTTCCCGCACATTTGGCGGGGCTGATTCGCACTCGAGTAGGCAAATTCTCGCTGTCGGAAGCGGTGGAACTGCCTGAAGTCAAAAGCTCGAGCCTTTCCGAAATCGAGGCACTGGATTACCCCCAGCTCGAGGCCGACCCCGTTTTGGCCCTGCATTTACGCCAAGGAAAACGCCCCCCTACTGCGCTCGAGGGACGTTTTGTGATCACCGAAAATGGGGGGCTGCTGGCGATTGCCGATGCCGCAGAGGGGTTTTGGACGGTGGTACGGGGCTGGTAAAGGGTTTAACGAAACAAATGCGCCCCTACACAACGAAACGCGGGCAGCAAATCGGGTTGCTCGAGGGTGTAGGGTGCCTGAAACACTGCACCCCCAACTTAACCGGTTTTGCGACCCTTCACCTTCCATAGCTCCTCGGAGCCACCCCCCTCGAGGTTGACCGCTCGGGCCAGCACAAAAAGCAAATCGGACAAGCGGTTGAGATAAATTTGGGCCTGCGGATTGACCTCTTCCACTCGAGCCAGACGGATCACTTGGCGCTCGGCGCGGCGGGCCACCGCGCGGGCCACTTGCAAATGGGCGCTGGCGGGGCTGCCTGCGGGGTGAATAAAATGGCGCAGTTCGGGCAGGGTTTCGCTGTACTGGTCGATCAAACCCTCGAGCCTAGCCACATCCTCGGCATCCATTGGCGATAGGTTTTTGCGGTAGGGGCTGTCTACGCGGGTGGCAAGGTCTGCACCCAAATCGAACAGCGCATCTTGCAGGTGGGACAAGTGTGCATCCAATTGCGTATCCAATGCGGAGTTGTGCAAAAAGGCTCGAGCCAGACCGATGTGGCTGTTTAGCTCGTCCACTGCGCCATACGCTTCCACTCGAGGGTGATCTTTGCCCACGCGGTCTGTGCCATAAAGTCCTGTGTCGCCTGCATCGCCTGTTTTGGTGTAAATCTTCATAGTTCTGACCTTAGCACAGGCTCGAGAGGGGTATCGGCATGGCTCGAGCGGGGTGTTTTGGGCAAACATCTTGGACATCTCGCCCTAGTACAGCTCGTATACTGCATATCATGATTCAGATTCAGATTTTGCCGAATAGCAAAGAAGGCAGCGTCCTCGAGAGCGATCACCCCAAATTCAAAGTTGGAGATGGGGTTACGGTGCATGTGGGGGTACATTCTCCCGAACTGCGCGACGAGCAACCCGTGATCAAACACCGCACTACCAACTACAAAGTCAAAAATTACAGCGAAGCAGTGCAACCCGATGGCTCGAGGCGGGCCAGCTTCGAGATCCGCGATACCTTTACCTTTGACTGAAAACGCGAGTACATTTTGGAGGGGTTCTCAAGTAAGTAAATCTAACTCAGAAACTTTAAGTTCTGCCTAAAAGATGATAGCCTAAAAGACAGTTGGAAGTAATTCCACTTGGATCTCAGATTTGAACGTTCGCATTTGGAACGCAATTGAAAATCCACTGCAAATCTACTGCACATCCATCGCTCGAGGAGTTTTAACCTAATGTCTAAACCCACTATTCAAGATGTTGCTCAAAAAGCTGGCGTAGGCGTTGGAACTGTCTCGAGGGTACTCAATAACCACCCCTCGGTGCGCGACAGCACTCGAGCCAAAATTCTTAAGGCTATGGAAAGCCTCAATTACACCCCCAACCCGCACGCGCGGCGGATTGCGGGGGGCCGCTCCTATACGGTTAGCGTCATGCTGCCGATGGTCGCCGCCGAATTTTATATCCGCTTGCTGACCAGCATTGAGGAAACCTTGGGCGAGCAGCGTTACGATGCTGCCATCTTCCCGATGTTGGGCCGTGAACGCCTCGAGCGCTACCTCGAGAGCCACACCATGCCCTACCAAGCCGACGGAATCATTCAAATCACCTATAACTTGGCGGTGCTGTTCCCCGATGGTCGGATGCCCACCGAACAACCTGTAGTCTTGGTAGACGGCAAAACCGACCTCTACGACTGCACCTATGTCGATAACTATCACGGCGGCTTGGTGGCAGCAGAATACACCTGCCAAGCCCCAGGCGAAATCTATTTGGTGTCCTTCGACGATGAAAATGACCCCGATGCCATTTTCAAAAGTTTGGTCTTTGCAGACCGCATTCACGGGTTCCAAGAAGGGGTCTCGAGGGCGGGGCGCAGCATCAAGGATACTTACTTTTGTGGCTTGCAGTACCACGAAGGGCTTGCCATCACCAAGCAGATCTATGACCATGCCCAATTCCCCATCACTATTTTTGCGGGTGCGGATATTTTGGGCCGCCCGATGATCGACGAGGCCAAATCCAGAGGACTAATTTTGGGTCAAGATGTACGGATTATTGGTTTTGACAACCAACCTTGGGCCGCCGAAATCGGCCTGACCACCTTGCACCAACCCGTCGAAGAAATGGGCGCAAAAGCCGCGCACTTATTGCTCGAGCGGCTGTCGGGCTTTGAAGGCCCACCCCGCCAGTTTTGCTACCAACCTTTTTTAATTGAACGCGCCTCGAGCCTAAAAAGTATACCTGTCATTTAGAATAGATTAGAATAGATTAGATTAGAATAGATTAGAAGTTGATGTCCTAAAGATAACTATGTACAAAATAATCTTAAATCCACAGCAAGATTCAAACTGCTCGAGCCAAAATATAAGCTAACCTTCTCAAGTAAGTATACTTGGAGACCCTATGAATTATCGTACCTTTTCGCTTCAATGTACCGTATGGCTTGGATTTGCTGCTGTGGGTTCGGCAAGTGCCGCCACTTCGATGTGTTCAGTTTTGGCATCCGCACAACAGTACGACTTGGCCTATAAAGTTTGCCTTAAAGAATCGAAAGAACAGAATTCGGCAAAATCACAAAGCTGGTTGGGTTATATGTATGAAAATGGCTTGGGTACCAAGCAAAACTTTATATTGGGGCGAGCATGGTACTTGAAATCTGCTCATCAGGGTTATGCAATCAGTCAAGCATGGATGGGTTATATCAATTTGGTCGGGCAAGGGGTCAAAATTGATTACGGTAAGGCATCGCGGTGGTTTAAAAAAGCCGCCGATCAAGACTATGCTCCAGCCCAATCCTCTTTGGCAAATATGTATGAATTGGGTTATGGTGTTGCCAAAGATTTAAAACGAGCCATTTCACTTTACCAAAAAGCCGCTGCTCAAAATGATCAGTATGCCATCTCATCCCTCGAGCGTCTAAAAATCCCCATCAAACCCTAAAAACTTGTGTGCCTTTATCCCCTCGAGCCTGCCCCATACGCGCTCGAGGGGATAAATTTTTTTACCCAACCCACTCGAGGGATTATGTCTATACAGGTTTATGAGAAACCCACAGAAAACTAGACAAGTTTACAATTCTAGTCATCTAAATAGATTACAATTTTTATAATCTATTAGGGCGGAAGCAGTTAAACCGACCTCAATGCCCGCTCACAAGGCAAAAGGAAACTCTATGCGCGAAACCAATACTCTAAACGTCACCCCTTCGAGCCTTCCTACCCCTCATGGCGGAGTATTGGTCAATCAGTTTGTGGATGCCGATGCTGCATCTTTTGCACATCTCCCCACCCTCGAGATTGATGAGCGTGGTTATGCCGACCTCGAGCTGATCGCTACGGGAGTGTATTCCCCTTTGCGCGGCTTCATGAACAAAGCCGATCACGCCAGTGTGGTTTCCAGAATGCGCCTCGAGAACGGTATCCCTTGGAGCGTTCCCATCACTTTGGGCGTGAGCCAAGAACAAGCCGCCCAACTAAGTGGCCTGATTGCGCTCAGCCACAAGGGTGAGATTGTGGGAACCTTGGATATTTCCGAGAAATACAGCATCGATAAGCACTGGGAAGCCCGCGAAGTTTACCGCACCGAAGACGGGGAACACCCCGGTGTGGCTGCACTGTACGCTGCTGGCGATGTCAATTTGGCTGGGGAAATTAAGTTGCTCAAGCACTCGAGGGGCGATTTTCCCGAGTATCACTACACCCCCGAAGAAACCCGCGCTAAATTTCTCGAGCGGGGCTGGAAAACCATTGTGGCCTTTCAAACCCGCAACCCAATCCACCGCGCCCACGAGTATTTGCACAAAGTCGCCCTCGAGCTGGTGGACGGTCTGTTCTTGAACCCACTGGTCGGTGCGACCAAATCCGACGATGTGCCTGCTCATGTGCGGATGGAAGCCTACGAAGCCCTGCTCGAGAACTATTACCCCGCCGCTCGAGTGCTGCTGGGGGTCTACCCCGCCGCCATGCGCTACGCTGGCCCCCGCGAGGCTGTATTGCACGCCATCTCGAGGCGCAACTATGGTTGCACCCACTTTATCGTGGGCCGTGACCATGCGGGTGTGGGCAGCTACTACGGAACCTACGATGCCCAAGAGATTTTTAATGCCTACAGCAAAGAAGAACTGGGTATCGAGATTCTAAAGTTTGAACACACCTTCCACTGCAAAACCTGCGGACAGTTGGTCTCGAGCCGCACCTGCCCCCACAGCAGCGACCACCACTTGGTCTTGTCGGGAACCAAAGTACGGGCCATGTTGCGCGAAGGCAAAAACCTGCCTGGCGAATTTACCCGCCCCGAAGTTGCCGAAGTGCTTCGCAAAGCCTACGCAGATTAAGCAAGTAGATTAAGCACTAACCCTCGAGCCTTAAAACAAAACCCCCCTTTGAACACTCGAGGGGGGTATCTTTATCCAACATGCTTGCTTTACTTTTCTGCGAGTAATTTTTGCAAAGTCGCCTCGAGGCCAGGAATCGCATCTGGGAATCGGCAAGTTTGACCCCGCCCCCGTTGAACCATTGCCCGCCTGCCACGATCTCGGGGGCTTTGCCACTTGCCAGTTGCGCCTGGGTCACACCCAAAAACAGTAGGCTCGAGACACCTCCTAAAATCCACTTCTGTGTCACATATTTCATGCTCGAGGTACGGATTTGGGAACCGTAAAGTTCAACGGGCCAAAATACAGGACGTTTGACCACCTGCCAACTTGCTAAGATGAAGGCAACCGAAACAAAGCCGCGTTGTGCTAGCCTAATGCGGTGCGGGAGCCTCGAGTGAGGGGTTCTCGAGGAGGAAATGCGACGTGAACCGATTTGCTGTCTCGATGACGCTTTTTATGATTGTGTTTGGATTTGGAGCCGTTACTGCCTACCGAACGGCATCTGACACCTACGCCAAAAATGTAGCAGAAACCAAGCTACTGAAAGAAGAAGCCAAAGTAAAGGCCGAGGAATCTGCCAAAGAAGCTGAAACTGCCAAAGCTGAAACTGCCAAGGCTGCGGGAGAAAAACCCGCGACAACCGATGTAATGGTTAAGGCCGACATCAAAAAAGGTGAGGCGACCTATAGTGCCAATTGCCAAGGGTGTCATGCGGCAAAGGGTGCGGGCAACATTGGGCCAAAACTTGCAGGCAGCGAAGTCAAAGATTGGGCCTTAGCAGAATTTAAAACTGCCTTGCTCGAGGGGAAAACTCCCACTCGAGGGCTAAATGCCACCATGCCCCGCTTTACCGCTGGCTTTGGTGGGGCGGGCAAACCCCCAACCGACCAAGAATTGACCGATTTGCACGGCTATCTCAAATCTTTGTAAATGACTCGAGTTTCTGATTGGGGAGAGATGCTGCTCTCTTCCCTTTTTTCGTAGTGTTTTGGAGATTTATAATGAAGCTCG
>JANYFS010000330.1 GCA_025359705.1 Deinococcales bacterium
TGGTGCGCTGGCAATGGTTTTTGCAAGAGATGATTTTGGAAAAACCCAACCACGTTTTGCGGGTCAAAGGTTGGCTGGCTTTGGACGGAATGCTCGAGCGTTTACTGTTTCAATCGGTGCGCGATATTTTCAGCGCCGAACTCACCACCCAACGTGCCTTGGGCCGCTCGAGCCTAGTGGTAATTGGGCGAAATTTGGATAAAGAAGCCTACCGAGAACGCTTCGATCTATGCCAAGTCGCCCATTAAAAAAGTTGACCATTAAAAACGAACAAACCTCGAGCTAAATCCAATTCACAAGCTACTTCTTAGCGCATTTGTCAGAACCATCAACGGATAAATCATGTTGCTTAAAAGATGATTTATCCTTCTGAAACACAATATTTATGACCATGCGCTTAACGAAAAACGGATCACGGATCACGGACAACTGCGCTAAGATTACTAGAGTCACAACGCAATACCAACCCTACTTTGCCAAAGACAGCGCCAATTTTTGCACTGCTGGCCCTGCATTTCCAAGCAAGGGTGCGCCGTGTCCCACTGCCAAGCTGCGAATACCCATTTCGGCAACCTTACGAATCGAGGCTCGAGCGTTAGCTAGATTGGGGGTGAACATGGTGGGTGGAGCGCTGAGCCACGGGAAAAAATGCGCCATCACATCACCACCAATCAGTAGGCGCGGCCCCTCGAGCCAAAACCCAATTTGACCTGGGGCGTGGCCTGGCAAATCGATCACGGTCAAGTCGCCCAGGGTGTCGCCGCCTGCCAGCAGATGATCCACTCGAGCAGGGGTTATTTTTTGGTTTCGCACGCTGCTTTGCTGAATGGTGCGGCCCAACCACGACAAAGTAGCGGGGTCAGGCAAATCCCACATTTTTTCACCCCGAATTGCTCCAGCCTCGAGCGCATGGGCATAGACTGGAACATCACACTGTGCCAGCAGCTCGCTCAGTCCACCAAAATGATCGGGGTGGGCGTGGGTAATCAGTACCCGCTCGAGGCCACTCAGGGCAAAACCACTACGCTCGAGCTGGGTTTTGATCTTAGCAAAACTTCCTGGGACTCCCGTATCGATCAGGGTGTAGTGTTGCGGATCACCATACACATAGACATTGACCATCATCAGATTGATCAGATACAGCTTGGGGATCAAGAGTTGCATGACTCTGATTATGACGGATTTGGCTTTGGCTCGAGTGAATTGTATCGCTTGATGCCCTCTCTAAACTCTGGCCTACCGACGGGGAAAATTCTTATTTTGCTGCTAAGGGATATATTCGGTATACCTCAACTCGAGTTCTAATCAGCCAGTCCCAACATTTCACACCGCCACTTCGCCACAATAGAACCATGAAGCGATTCCTGTTATTGACCCTAACCCTGAGCATCCTACCGTTGGCTCAGGCCCAAACCCTAACTGCCGATGATATTGCCAGCAAAGTAGAGAACGCGCAAAAGTCCGCCAAAGATTTCAGCGCCCATATTCAAGGCCAAGCCAATTTTGATGCCAACCCGCAAAAAATCGACCTCAAAGTCTCGAGCATTCCTGCTCAAAGCGTGATTCGCATCGAGTTTGCCGCACCAGATGCACTCGCAGATAATATTTTAATCTTGGATAAAAAGAGTTCCTATAATTACTTGTATCTGACCAACCAAATAACCATCAGCTCGCTCGAGAAGACTAAGGTGGATGGGTTTAACTTCGATTTTGCCCGTTTTGCGGATTTTAATAGCAACCTCTCGAGGGATAAATTCACCCTCAAACTGTTACCGACAGTTCAAATGAAAGAAGGCAAAGCCTATATCCTCGAGGCCACTCCCAAAGATTTGGATTCGGGCGCGGGTCGCACTCGAGTGTGGGTTTTGGAAAACGGCTGGCGGCCCATCAAAATGCAAGCCCTAGATACCACGGGAAAAATCCAAGCCGATCTTTCTTTTAGCGATTGGAAAACCAATAGCGGTCTAACTTTAAAAGATCTTAAAAAATGGCCCAAAGATGCTCAAGTGATTAAAAAATAAGATATTTTTGGTATAAATTTTTATATAAATATAAAAGATAAACCCCCTCAGCTCGAGGGGGTTTTAGATGATTAATTCAGAGTATCAGGCTTAACCCATCACTCGGCGTGCGCCCACAAAGTGCGAAGACCAATATACATTGCTCAGGCTTTCTACTGCAACATGGCCTTTATAAGAATTGGCATTGGCAAACATTCCGTTGCCCAAATACAAACCTGCGTGCGAAACGCCGCGACCCATCGTATTAAAGAACACCAAGTCTCCAGCTCGCAGATTTCCCCTCGAGACGTGATAACCGCTGCCATACTGCGCTCGAGCAGTGCGCGGTATGCTGTACCCCATTTGGCGCATGGTGGCCTGAGTAAAAGCCGAGCAGTCGATGCCGCCGCGCCCAGTACCGCCCAAGCGGTAGCGCATTCCTACAAAACGGTAAGCGACTGCGGTAACGCGCCCATTGCTCGAGGTGTTACCGCTCAGGCGAGGGGCAGGGGTGGTTTTGGCGTAGCTGCCCACCAGTTGCAATTTTTGACCAATTCGCAGCGTCTGGTTGGGAGCCAAATGGTTGACCGAAGCCAATTGCTGCACCGTCACGCCCTGGCTGCGGGCGATGCTGGGCAGAGAATCCCCAACTCGAGTGAGGTAGGTGGCTGCGCCAGCCTGACCCGCCAAGGTCAGGGCAATTACGGTGAGGCATTTGAAGTTAATCATCTTGGGCTAAAATATATCAAACAAATACCAGATTTACCTTAATGGTTGCAAAATTGGTTGGAAAATTTCGTTCAGCATGATGTTTTAACAACATTAGTTTTAGATAAATTAAGACTTCATTTTCACGCGATTGGGTACGAGATTCATAAAGCGTTAATTTAAACAGCCGAAATCTTGGGCATTTTCCCAAAACCCACTTATTTTTTGCTATTGCAGGTTTATGTTGTAAGTTTCGCTACTATTGACATACCTCACAGTAGGTCTTTTGTATAGACAACTCTCGAGTCTTTCGAGGGTGTCTAGCCCTCGAGGGTACCGATAAAAACGAGGTAAAACCCGTATTTTGAACTGATGAGTCTAAATACAGCACACTATTCATGAACTCTTGTCAGCTCGAGTGGGGATTTCTCTCATAGTTGGGTCAGCTATACTCGATATAACTCTTTTTGGGGATACGGTTTCTTCACAAAAGAGCGTGTTTAGAGTGTGTTTAGGGCATGTTTTAGAACATATTCCAAACACCGATCACCCGATTTCTCACCTTTCCAAACGATACCCAAACGATACCCAAACGATAGGAGCTGAGCTATGAAGGATCTGCTGACCACTGGAGAACTCATTCACGGGCTGAAGCATTACCGCCGCATTGCCAAGCAAGATCTACTGGCAGTGACCGCAACCTCCGCTTCCGAGGTTTTTCGGCAACATGCCGAGGCTCGCCGCGAGGTTTATGGCTTACTTGCCGAACGTGCCAAAGTCACCTCGAGTGAGCAAGTGATTGACTATGCCCTCGAGCTATACGAGTCCCTTCCTTTGGTCAGCGGCATTCCCCTCGAGCATCAACCCCAGATACACGGTCAAGAAAGCGCCCTCGAGAATTTTTTTGTGATGGTGAATTTAGAGAAAGTCCGTCGGCGTGACAGCAGGAAACGCAGAAAACGCCTCGAGGTGTTTCTGTTGTCTGCTTGAATTGTGTCTGCTTGAAATTTTTTGTCTGCTTATCTGCTTGAAAAATACAAACACTATTTGGGAAGATTTTCAATCTGTTCACGGCGTATTATGGTTATGTTATTATAGTTATATTATTTCACTTTCAAGGCGGAACACTAATGGATGCGATAGATTTAGTGGATTCGATAACTGTGGTAGATTTAGTCACCCTCGAGGCGCAAGCCCAAAACTGCACCGCTTGCCCGCTGTGTACCACCCGCAAAAAAGTAGTTTTTGGTGAAGGCAACCCCACTCCCACCGTATTCATTTTGGGCGAAGGCCCAGGGGCCGACGAGGATGCTTCGGGGCGGCCTTTTGTGGGCAAAGCGGGGCAACTGCTGGATAAAATTTTGGCAGCGGCAGGTATGCCCCGAGAAAGCGTCTACATTGGCAATATGGTCAAGTGTCGCCCCCCAGGAAACCGCGACCCCGAACTGAGCGAAATGGCGGCCTGTAGCCAGTGGCTCACCCCTCAGCTCGAGCGATTGCGGCCTCACATTATTCTGACTTTGGGCAATATTCCCAGCAAAAATTGGTTGGGCCTCAAGCTGGGCATCACCCGCACACGCGGAACATGGCACCGAAAAACCATGCCTTGGGGTGAGGTTTTATGTATGCCCATTTTTCACCCGTCCTATTTGCTCCGCAACGACACTCGAGCGGTAGGTGGCCCCAAAAGCCAGACTTGGCGGGATATTCAAGAAGTTAAAGCGGTAGTGGACGGTAAAGCACCCGAAGGTTTGGAAGCCCAAATCTTGGAACCCAAAACCTCAACACTTAAAGCAAAACTCGAGCCAGACTCAAAAACAGAGGTTTCGCCCATTGTTCCCAACGAGATTCAGCGTTTGTTTTGAATCCCGAACCCCATCTCCAAAATATCTAAATCATCCAAAATCTTTAAACCATCCAAAATATCCAAACCAAAAAAAAGCGGAGGGGTTGTTCCCTCCGCTCGAGTTGATTAAGAGCCAAAACAATAGGGTTTACCTGCGGCGTTTGCGAAGGCGCTCGAGGGCTGCACCCAAAGAACTCCGCATCCGCTCGAGGGCGCGGGCCAAGTCACCGATCTCATCGTTGCTCGTGGCGACCACGGGGTCGTCCAGTTTACCCAAACTGATTTGATCGGCGGCCTCGACCAGTTTCAAAATGGGGCCTGCAATACGGCGGGCAGTGGCAATAGCCAGCAACGCCGAAATCACCAGAATTGCCAAGGAAACAGCCACCAAGGTCCACAATTGGCGGCGCACAATCGCATTACTTTCATTGGCAATTACCGCTACCGTTACTAAAAATGTAGCTTTGTTAGGGTCGGGAAGGCCGAATGTGCGGCGATCTCCATCGACATAAACTCCTACCCGTACAATTTCGTAGTCGTTTTGCCTGCCGTCTGCTACATAGGTTTTGGCAGCCGATTCCAACTCGGCATATTGTTGCTCCAAAATAGGGGCCAATGTACCTTTATTTTTAAGGGTATCTTGAGCCTTCAAAAACTCATAACCCGCAATATTATCACTCCACTCGAGTACATCATTGGTGGGGTTATCGCTGAAATAGGTGTTGAGTGCATTGGTAACGGTAAAATTGAGGCGTTGTTGGATCGTTATTTTGGGTTGGGCTTGATCCACCACCCCCGATTTAATACTGATAAATCCAACGGTGGGCTGATTGGTCAGCGACTTCAACTGATTGTTGAGGTTGCCCAAGTCCTCGAGGTTGACGCTGTTTCCCAAACTGGTCGCCAATTGTCTGGCCCCTTCAACAATCAGGGTCTTGAGGGTATTGGGTAAACTAAATCCGATATAGGCCACTACCGCAGTGCTCAAAACCAATAAGGGTAGCAATGTCGTCAAAACCACTCGAGTCCGCAAACTGGTGCGGCGGTTGCTTGCCCCACTTTCCCCAGCCGACATCTGGGCGGTTTCGGAAGAAGCTTCTGCATTTCCCGCATCGGCAGACATTGTGCCCGTGGCACCACCTGGCATTGCCGAAGTGCTTTGCCCCGAGGTATTGATATTGATGGAAGGATTGCTTACCACCATACCTCGAGGCGTTCCTTGCGGTTCATT
>JANYFS010000352.1 GCA_025359705.1 Deinococcales bacterium
TTCATCCAACCGAGTATCGTCTTTGATTCGCACACAGAAGGGTAAACCTCTCTCCCACAAAGCATTCAACCAAGCTTGGCCCACAAATTCTCGGTCTCCCAAAATTACCTTGACTCGAGCGGGATCAACCAAGGTCAGTAAATCGTCGATCAAATCGATTCGCATTTGAGTGGGACTATTTCCAGAATGAGGTAACCAATCCCAGATCAAAGGAATAGCAATATTCTTGTATAGCACGGCTAAAACCAAAACATTGATGTCTTGTGACCCCAATTTCGTCTTGGACAAAGCGGCACCCCACGGGGGCCTGTCCGCCAATTCGTCCGATCCAATACAAAAGTCAACTTTTGGTTTTTAGGAAGACAAGCCAAAATCAGAGGAGCGATGTCCGCTTGAGTAACGGGATGGCTTTGAAAAAAGCGCTCGATGCGCCGTAGAACAGAAGACTGCTGGGCAAGACCGGGGATACGTTCAGCAAGTTTACTGTGCAGCACGGTTTGAGCTTGCATCAGAGCCAAAACCATGAGGATCAAAAGCTCGAAGTAGTTCTTTTTAAATTGGGGGAGCGGCCCGGCCCGTGAGCGGCCCAGCCCGTGAGGTGCTGTAGTTGGGCCAAGACAGGTGCCGCAGTTGGGCCAAGACAATGACAACGAAAAGCGAGGTTTAGGTTATGGTAGAGAGGGTTAGGGGTTGGTGGCATCGAAATTTCACCATAATTCCTCTAACCCTTTTTGTACACATCAAATCCATTTTTAACGTAATTCAATTAAGCAATTCTGTTCAATTCAGAGTGTCGGGTAGTGAGCCTTATGCTATACTCGTACCCACACGGAGGTTCAAGCACTCGAGAGACACCGCACTAGGAACGTACAAAAAAAAGCAACCCCTGTTTGGAGACAGAGGTTTTAAATCTAAATTTTGGGTATTACACGCAAACTGAAAAGTGCGTTCATGATACCCAAGAGTGGCCCTATTCCACAAGTCCAAAAATCACAGTTTGGACACTTAAGGACCCCAATGATCCAACAAACCCTCATTCCCGCTCGAGGGAATTGGCTTGACGAACGGTTCTATATCGTGTTGGACGGCAACGCCTGCGCTGCCTATATCCTGAACGAACTCTTAAGATGCCAAGTCTTTTTCGGCAAGCCGTTCTACCATTCCTACAAGCAATTTAGCGAAAACATGGTGCAAAAATTTTGCAATTCCACCATAACTCAAGCTTTTCGTCTGATCCTCGAGCGTCTTTCTTGCTGCGTTGATCGCTGGATGGGCGTGGCTCCCTTCGCCCAACATATTGCTTTTTTTTCTGTAGACCTCGAGGCATTCAAAGGCTGGCTCCGGGAAAATGGCTGTGAGGACAGCCTCGAGATGGTGATTCGCTCGAGTGGTAAAAAAGGGGCTACCCCAGAATTGCAGGAACCCATAGCAGCTCCTTCCCCATTCGCCAGTCTCAATCCCACCCTGACCTCGAGTTCGGCCTGGAACACCCTACTGCGTCTTTTTCCACTGCAAACCACCTTAGAAATGGGCCAGTACCTCGAGGGCAAAATGCGCCAACACGGTTTGGGCAAGCTCGGGGAACTGGTTTCGATCATCGAACACAACACCGCTCGAGGCCAAAAGGTTTCCAAGGTCTTTAACTATCTGCAAGCCTGTTACAACACCCTCGAGGAAGGTTTAGTGAATGCGCCGATCATTCAGGCCGCGCAAGTCACGGTTAAGCCGAATCCCGAAGATCTGAGCTTGCCTGAAGGCCTCGAGATCGATGTTCAGTGGCAACTCGAGGGAAAGGACTACACCGTGCTGGAAATCTCGGGAAAATGGGTTCAACTCGAAGATATGTTCGGTCAAGTCACCGCCTTTCCCTTGTCCCAAGTTCGTAAAGGTCATGTGGTGCGGCTCGAGTAGGGATTGAGGTAGTACACAGTTGATTCTCGAGCTGGTGTCGGTATTTTTCTCGTGCGGGGTGCGAATCACCCGCTAAAATCAGCGTATGGCCTGTCTATACAACTGCTTTAAAAGGCTCGAGGGGGATATTTTTAGGGAAAGCTCGAGGAGGGAAGGGATTTATTTTACTTTTGGGGATATTTTTTATTAAATTTTAAAAAAAAGTCGCCGTCTCGAGATGAATGTTTTTGTTTTTTTACCATTGAATGAGTGTTATTGATATGCATGTAGCATGGTGGTGCGTTGAAGGGGTGTTGGGCGTGGATTGAAGGGGTGTTGGGCGTGGGTTGATCCATTAAAAGCAGTGCTTTCTATCCAGTACGCTGTTTTTGGCTCGAGAGATTTCGGGGTAACTGTGCGACTCGAGGGACTTTAGGGAGTTTGGCTGGTTTAGGAACGCACAGCGGAATCTTTTGGATTTCAAAGCGCTCGAGGCTTAAGAAGGCCCCCACGTAATCGAGTTGGCCCTGACTGATCAGATGCCAGAGTAAGGCACTCGCTAAGGTGGCGAGGGTGCTGTTGATCATCAGATCTTGGCGCTGCAAGGACTCGAGCGCACTGCAACTGGGGGTGTTCAGGTCTTCCTCGTCATCTTGCAGGAGCTGGGGATACCGTGCAAAAGGAAGGGGCAAGCCCTGACCGCCCAGGATGAATTGTCCATAGTTTTTGCCATTTCCGAGGTCGAGATGATAAAGGGTTTTGGGAATGTGATGAGCAAGTGCGGCCCGACTTGCTCCCGAATCCACGCAAGTGATGATCAGGTCGCACTGGTAGCTGAAGTTGGGATTATTGCGTAAAAAGTCTTCAGCGGTTTGTGGGAAAGCCTTCCACTCAAGTCCATAGCCTAAATTGAGTCGGCTCACCAACACTTCGGCTTTGTTTCGTCCGATTTCCGAGGGATAGAAGGTCTGGCGCACCAGATTGCTGGGACTGACCGTATCGGGATCGACGGCACAGACCTGCAAACCCGCTGCACCGTGCGCCTGTAAAGCCAGATGTAGGTCCTTGAGGTGGCCCAGCATCCTCGAGCCATTGCCTCCTACCCTAATCAGGATGACTTTGATCGGACCACCGGTACTGAACTTGCTGGTGTGGCTGGTGGGGATTTTGCTCATCGGATGAAATCCTCGAGGGTTTGCCCAGTGGAAAAGAGCAAGTTATCGGGGAATTTTTTGCGTTTTTGCAGTCTTGCCCACATGGCCCGGTGCCCACCCACAAATCTGCTGAGATTGGGGTTGCTCGAGTGAGTAAAGGCGCTGGCGAAAAAGGCACTGACCCAGGCTTCGCGGGAGTCGGGGCCTCTGGAATCGGGGCGAGTTCCGTTGCCCCAGCAGACATTTCCCATACTGCAGATATTAAAATAAGGTGCCATAAAGAGCAGGGTTTGGGGCAAGGGGCGGGGATTCTTGGAATCAACCTGGTAGGCTCGAACCGAGAGTTGGCCGTTCGACAGGCGAAAAATCAGTCCGGGTTGAGGGAACGCTTTGCCCGATAGTGCATCCAACTCGGCTTCTCGAGTTTGAAAGTAAAGCGTGCGCACGCTGGGCGCTTGAAACCAGACCAAGGTGGAATTGTCGTAGGCCAGCACCTCGAGGGGTAAGTAACGCAGCCGTCTGCCCATGGGAGACAGAACTTGCTCGAGCTTTTCTTGGCTGATGCTCTTGGCCGCGCCA
>JANYFS010000354.1 GCA_025359705.1 Deinococcales bacterium
GCCGAAAAAACACCCGCCGAGGTGGAAATCCTCGAGCCGAATACCAACTTGGAAGAAGGCTTGGATACCGAAAACAGTGAGGGCGATCTTGACCCCGCCATGTTTGCCCAAGTCCAAGAGATGATGAGCAAAATGCAACGCGCCGACGAACTCGAGCAAGAAGTGACCGAGCTAAAAGGCCGTTTGGGTCGTTTGATGAGCGATTTTGAGGGCTACCGCACCCGCACCCAGCAAGACCTTGCTGCTGCCGAAACCAAAGGCATTGCCAAAGCGGTAGAAACCCTTTGCCCCGTGCTGGACGACCTCTCGAGGGCCATAGAGTTTGGGCAGAAAAACCCCGAGGGGATTTTGGCAGGTTTGGATACCGTACAAAGCAATATGCTGCGTTTGTTTGGCAAATTGGGCCTCGAGCAAACCGGACACAAAGGCGAAACCTTCGACCCCAACTTTCACGAAGCCCTGCAAGTGATTGAAGGCGAAGAAGATGATCTGATTGTGGACGTGTTCCAAGTGGGTTTCCGCATTGGTGATAAATTGGTACGCCCCTCAAGGGTTGTCGTCTCGAGAAAGAGTAATTGAGGTTTAGTTATTTGTTGTTCGTATTTCGTATTTCGTTATTCATATTCCATTATTTGTAAGAGATTAAGAAATCTATCTTTCGTAGGGGCGGGCCGCTGGCTCGCCCTTTGCGGTACACAATATGTTGAATATATTCTTATTCCAACCAAAAGGAGAAAAAAATATGACTGAATATAAAGACTACTACAAAATCTTGGGTGTCTCGAGGGATGCAAGCGAAACCGAGATTAAGAGTGCATATCGCAAGCTCACCAAATTGCATCACCCCGATAAGAATAAGGGGGACACTCGAGCGGCGGACAAGTTTAAAGATATTAGCGAAGCCTACGAAGTATTGGGCGATGGCGAGAAAAAGAAGATGTATGACCAATATGGTCAAACGGGGGGTATTCCACAAGGTGCGGGTTTTGGTGGCCCAGGTGGAATGGGTGGCGCGGGTGGAATGGGCGATATGGGGGGCGCTGGGTTTTCCGATTTCTTCCAGCAGTTTTTTGGTGGGGCTGGCCCTCGAGCGGGCGGCATGGGTGGCGGCAATGTGCGGATGGAAGATCTGCTGGGCGGTGGTGGCATGGGGGGCAGAGCCGCCCCGCAAAATCTGACAGGGGAAGTCCAAATCTCTTTGCGTGAAGCCTTTGAGGGAACCTCGAGGGCCGTAACCATTCAAGGGCGCAAGCTCGAGGTGAAGATTCCTGCGGGAACCAAAGCGGGTAGCAAATTGCGCCTTTCCAAACAGGCTCCTGGCGGGGCGGATGTCATTTTGACCATCACCCTCGAGCGCGACCCGATCTTTACCCTCGAGGGGGACGATATCAAGGTTTCGGTGGAGGTTCCCGTTTTGGTGGCGGTGCTAGGAGGCAAGCACAAGGTTCCGACTTTGAGCGGCAATGTGGAACTGAACATTCCTGCGGGCAGCTCGAGTGGGCGCACTTTGCGTTTACGCGGGCAAGGTTGGCCCACCCGAACAGGGCGTGGGGATCAGTTGGTTCGTATCGAAATTGGGGTTCCCAAAACCCTCTCGAGCGAAGAAAAAGTATTGTATGAACAGCTCGAGGGGCTACGGGTTAAGGCGTAATCTGAGCGAATGGAATCTATTCGTCACTCACTCCCTCGAGGGTAACCCAAAAAAAGGAAGTAAGCATCATCTAAGTTCCTCCCAGCTATGTTTCAGATATTCTCGCAAAGCTCGAACTCTTCCACGACTCGAATAGGAACTTCTTTGTCTTGGCCCAACAGCAGCACCTCTCGGGCTGGGCCGCTCCCCTACTCCCGTTGGTCGCTGTCAGATTTAGGAAAGCTCTAAATCTGACATGGGAGTTACTTAGTAAATGAGAAAGATAAGGTATCCAACAAAGTGTGATCAAGCTACAGAAGAGTGATCGAAAATATTTTGTGCAAATTGAAGGTATTTCTTATCCTATCCGACAAATAGTGTAATCGCAGAAGGCAATTCGATTTTAAGTATAGCCTTATGGTAGGATTGTACAATCGTGAGTTAGATCTCAAAGCCGACTTATGAAAGAAGTCTCATATACTCATCGGGTATCATCGTGATAGGACTTCATAGCTTAGAAAAGATCCAAAACTGCCTTGTACGCATTCTCGTTTTCGAAAAACAACGAAAATCGTCAAGTTTTGGTTCAGTTTCGGCACCTGAAGGGCCGAGCCACTTTTTGGGGTAGCTGGGTTGGGGTAGCTGGGTTGGGGTAGACAGTCCAACGTTATTTTAGGGCATTTCGGGAGCTTGTCGAACTTACGTTCTAGATAGGAATTTGGGTAAATTTCTCGACTAGGACGGATTCAGATCTTCTCTTAGACTGTCATGCAGGGTGGCTATTTTGCAGGGTATGGGACAATGGAGAATCTTTCAGATTCCCTAAAAGGAGCAACATGATCTATGCGTTGACCGATAAGGATAAGCATCTTGTCAAAGAATCATGGCGACTGGTAGAGGCTGGCAGTTTGATGGAGACCGCCACCAAAATCTTCTATGATCGGTTATTTGAAACCAATCCCGAATTACGCACCCTCTTTCCCGAAGACTTGGAAGGTCAAATCAAAAAATTGGCCAATACCATCAATTTTTCGGTCAAAGCCCTCAGTTGGAAGCTTGAAGAATGGAATGAGGGTGGTATAATCTTAGAAGAAAGTGATCTGTTTGTGATTGTGCGTTCTTTGGGTCGCAGACATACACGGCTTTATCAAGTGACCGCTCCAATGTATCAACCTGTGGGCAATGCCTTGCTGTTTGCCTTGGATATGGGATTGGGTGAAGCCTTTACCACCGAAACTAAGCTAGCTTGGACCAAGCTTTATGTTCTGCTTAGCAATACCATGAAAATGGGTGGAATCATGAAAACTGCCGAGGATTTGGCTACTCAAATACAGGAGGAAGCGAAATGATTGCCCCACTTGAAGCTCAAACCTTGATGCGGGTCAACGCAGATGAGTTCTCGTTTGCGGATATTTTGCAAATGGTTACACTGACCCGCACCCGTTTTCGGATCGATGTTTTTGCAGCCACTGGTGTGATGCTGGGCAGTGTAGAAACTCAAGGCGGAATGGTTTTGAAGGCTACCCATCAAAACGAATCGGGTGAACTTGCCTTCTATCACTTGTGCAATAATTCTATCAATGCTTTCTTTGATAGCTATACCCTCAAAAATGATCCAACCGAAAACCCTAGCCAAAATGAAACCCCTCTAGGTTCGGTTGTACACCTATTGCTCAATGCTTTGACCCAAAAAGAGCAAGCGAACAACATGAAATCCGAAGTCTTTGTTCCGATTGCCAAGGTGGAAGCTGCACAGCCCGTGGAAGGGACTCCACAGCTCGAGCCATCCTCACCCGAAAAACTCCAACGGGATCCAGCACCCGCCAAGTCAAGCTACACTCCGCCCCAACCCTCTAGCGCCTCGGTCGAAACAGTCACCGTGAATATCAATGTGGTTTATGGTTTATTGGCGCTGTTGGCCTTGGTATTTTTGGCTTTGTTTAGTCGAAATCGTCGATAAAATCAGTTAGATAACGGAGCGTTATACGAATTCCGAAAATATCGGAAACATAGTTTCCGATATTTTCAGCATGGAACGTGTTTTAGCTCGGTTGCCTCGAGCTGGATAAAGCTCAAGTTCCATCTTAAAAGTAGCGCTGTCTATCACAGCATTGTCCCAATATTCCTCCCTCATGCTCTGTACCATCTCCAATTCTGCTCGAGCCAAAAAAATGGAACGCACCCAAATGCGTCCCGTCCCCTCGAGCTAAAAGCTCAAAACTTCAAATTTGAGCCAACACGTTTAACCAACAATTTTCTTAATCATCTCGATGATCTCGGGCATGGTGTCTGCCACAGGCACATTGGCAGCGGCAAAGGCCGCCAGTTTGCTTTCGGGTGTACCTACATTACCCATGATGATCGCGCCCGCATGTCCCATCCGCTTGCCCTTGGGCGCACTGCGACCCGAAATGAAAGCCACTACGGGCTTCTTCATATGGTTTTGGATGTAATCGGCGGCGGCTTCCTCGTCGGCTCCACCGATTTCACCGATCAACACAATGGCATCGGTATCGGGGTCGGCTTCAAAGAGGGGCAGCACATCGGCAAAGGTGGTTCCGATGATCGGATCTCCACCAATACCCACGGTGGTACTGGTTCCCAAGCCCGCGTCCACCAGCAACTTGGCGGCTTCGTAGGTGAGGGTTCCCGAGCGGGACATCAGACCAATGCGGCCTTTGCTCGAGTAGATTTTGTTGGGCATGATCCCAATTTTGCACTCGCCGCTCGAGACCAGACCTGGGCAGTTGCCTCCGATCAAGCGAATGCCTTTTCCACCACTCGAGAGGTTGACTGCGTTCAGTGCTTTAACTTCTTGCACCGCACGCATCATATCCACGGTTGGCACGCCTTCGGTGATCAAAACGATCAAAGGGATACCCGCGTGGGCCGCCTCGAGGACAGCATCGGCTGCGCCTGGGGGGGGTACGAAAATGATCGAGCAATCCACTTGGTGCTTGCTAGTTGCCTCGGCAACGCTGTTATAGACGGGCAAACCTTCATGAACTGCGCCGCCCTTACCTGGGGTGACACCCGCCACCACTTGGGTGCCAAACTCGCGCATGGCCTTGGTATGGTTCGCACCCTCGCGCCCCGTGATACCCTGCACGATCACTTGTGTATCTTTATTGACTAGAATTGCCATGATGAAACCTCTTGTGGGGGAATTCGTGGTTCGTTTGTTGTCCGTTGTCCGTAATCCGTTGTCCGTTTTACTGTTGATATTGTTATTTTTAAATACTCTAAGAACTCGAGGGCAATATCAAAACAAACACTCGAGCGTTTCAAAAAACAACTTAAAACAGATTCTTCAAAACGGATAACGGAGAACACATAACGCAAAATGTCTGTTACTTATTGGCCTCGAGCGCAGCAGCATCAGCGGCTTCAAACATCGTGGCGTACATTTGGATAAGGGGGCTGTTCACTTCGGCAAGCAGCGCTTTGGCTTCTTCCTCGGCGGTTCCTGCAATTCGCATCCGCACGGGTTTGGTCAAAATGCCTTCGTGCAGGGCTTGGATGACCCCTTTAGCTACTTCATCGGCACGGGTGATTCCACCGAAGATATTGATGAAAATCGCTTTGACATCGCTATCTTTGGAGACCAATTTAATGGCATTGAACACGATTTCGGCCTTAGCACCGCCGCCAATATCCAGAAAGTTGGCGGGTTTGGCTCCTGCACGGTTGACCACATCCAAGCTGGTCATCACGATGCCCGCACCGTTGCCCAACACACCTACATTTCCATCGAGCTTGACATAGGCAAAGCCGTAGTTGGAAGCCTCAATCTCGAGCGGGTGTTCGGCCTCGAGTTCGCGGAAGTGCATCAGGTCTTGGTGGCGGTACAAGGCGTTGTCGTCCAAGTCCACCTTGGCATCGAGTGCAATGGGGTCGCCGTTTTCGTCCACAAACAGCGGATTGATTTCGGCAAGGTTGCAATCCAGCTCGAGGCAGGCTTTAGACAATTGCACCATCATGGTGGCAATCTTGTTCAAGTTACCTTTGAAGCCCGCTTTGAGGGCCACCGCTCGAGCCTCGAAGGGGCGCAAACCCGTGATTGGGTCGATGCGGTGACGGATGATCGCCTCGGGGCGCTCCACTGCCAATTCTTCAATCTCCATGCCCCCTTCGGCGCAGGCCATCAGGGTATAGGACTGCACATTGCGGTCTACGATCAAACCAACGTAGTATTCCACGCCTTTGTCGATGTCTACCGCTTTGGTGACCAGCACTTTTTTGACGGTCAAACCCTTGATGTCCATACCCAAAAT
The DNA here is from genome assembly GCA_025359705.1 of Deinococcales bacterium. Classification (GTDB taxonomy): domain Bacteria; phylum Deinococcota; class Deinococci; order Deinococcales; family Deinococcaceae; genus JACMOA01. Next base: position 5,905 of record JANYFS010000354.1, read on the forward strand.
CTTTTGGGCATTTTCGTAGGCTTTGTCGGGGGTGGTGCTAAATTTAACCCCGCCCGCTTTACCGCGTCCGCCCACATGTACCTGAGCCTTAACCACCACGGCCTGACCAAATTCCTGCGCGATTCCGCGCACTTCGTCGGGGGTATAGGCAATTTTGCCATCCTGCACATTGACCCCGAAACGGCGCAACAATTCTTTACCCTGATATTCGTGAAGTTTCACGCTTTCCCTCCTTGGGGATGTAAATCCTTAACCGTCGTAAAGTATATCGGCTGCGTGTGAGGCGGTCTACCAAAGTTCTAGGGTCGTAGCGGTTTAGACTAGGACGTGTAAACCAAAAATGACGGGTAAGGTGAGCAATCAAATCTCGAGCCAAAAGCAATCCTGACGCACTCGAGCGAGGTTTTTTCATTTTTCCCATGTTGCCCTGACCTCGCACCGACACCTTGTCACCCAGTTGGGAACAGCTCCGCTCGAGGGCCGTTATTTTTTCCCCCGTTATTTTTTTCATCTGCATCCCCAACCGCTCGAGGTATACTCGAGCCAAAGCCGATCTTTACGCATTCATCGTCTTAAACTCGAGGCCAACATGCAAAACCAGATGCAAAACCAGATGCAAAACCAATCCTTAAAATCAAACTTTAAAAAGAACTGGAAATCTACTTTGATCCTGCTGCTTCCCCTATTTTTGGCCTCCTGTATCCGCGAAAACGACAGCTTCAAACCCAAAATCATCATCACCCAACCCGAGGCCGATAGCATTTCGGGCAGTGGAGTGCAGTTGGTCAAGGGTTATGCACTGGATAATCAAGGAATAGACCGCATCGAAGTGAACGGGATTCCACTGTTTGTATCGCCCAAAAGTGCTTCCCAAGGCACTGCCAGCACCCGAATTCAAAATTTTGCCTTCAAAACCGAAGTCAAAAGCGGGCAAGCCGCTTATGTAATCAAAGTCACCGATGTAGACGGGCTTATCACCTCGAGGTCTTTACCGATTCAAGTCGATACCGAAGCCCCCCGCCTCGAGATCAACCAAAGCGAACGCCGCGCAGGAGTCACCCGCATTGCGGGCAAAGCCCTCGATAACCTGAAAGTAAGAAAGGTTTTGCTGGACGGAACCCCTTTAGATGTGCGCCCTGGCAGTACGGTGGATTTTTATGTGGAAAGCAACAACTCGAGGGTCGTGATTTCGGCCCAAGACACCGTGGGCAACCGGGTAGAGCGGGTGATTGGCCCCTTGGTCGATCTGGCCCCGATTATAGACCCCAACGCGGTGCTTCCCGCCACCACCCTCGAGGGAACCCGCCCCAGCACCACCCGCCCAGGCTACCGCCGCCGCCGCACTCGAGTTACAACCCTACAATCCCCCCGTAGCATACCGGGTACACTTGCTCCTGCTGGGCCAAGCCCTAGCTTTAATGGAGCGCCGCCTACACCCTAACAAACCTAATCAAACCAACAGCACCTTATTCATTCAATCTCAAGTGCTGTTTGACACTTTTCTGTGCAATTCTTCAAAATATGTGAATATTCTGAAACCCTCAAAAGATGTGAATATTAGAGCAGGTGTCCGTGAGCCGTTATCCGTTAAGGTATGATCATAAGTATTGTGTTTCAGACAGATAATTATCTTATAGGCAGAACAATTTATCCGTTCTTTATTCTGACAAACGCTCTGGATATGAGCATAAGATGTGAATATTTTGGATTTGAGACATTTCCCAGATTCCCCCGTGAGAGGCATGTGTTAGAATGTCGGCAACTACTTTGTCTTTCTCATCTACCTTTTAGGAGAATTCCCTTTGCCCCAGCACCGTCTGATCATCTTTATTCTTGCCATCTTGTGGATTGCCCTGACCTACCTCATGAAACTTCCGCCCATGAGCCTGAGCATTACGGGGCTGATTTTTTTGTATTGGGTTTGGAAAGAAGGCTGGTCGGGAATGATCGTGGGTGTGTCTTTGGTTTTGGCACACGCGGTTGTTTTCAAATTGGCTTTACCCAAAATGTCCACCGCCGATACCTTCACTCTGGCTTGGGCTTTGATTGCCAATGCCGTTACCCTCAGCATTGTGGCTTGGCTGCGGAGCCGTGATATTCAAGAAAATGTGGTGCAGCGCAAGGCCATTCGCGCCCTCGAGCTGGGAACCATGCGTCTCTCGGAAGCCCAAGATGCCGCTGGGGTGATGGCGGCGGGCTTAGACGCGGTTCGGGCGCTCGAGCTGGCCCCACATTTGGCTTTTGTACAACCGCTCGAGGGCAAATTGCGGGTGGCCTTGGGGCGGGGAGGGTTTTCCAAATACGAAGGTCAAACCATCAGCAATGCCAGCCGTAACCCGCGCCAAACCCAAGTGGAAAGCCTGATTCGTCACCTCAGCGACCAGATTCCCGAGGCCAAACATTGGACTTCCACCGCTATTTTGGTAGGGGGATATGGTGGGCGCAGTTTGGGAACCGTGGTGGTCAGCCGTGAAAATAAAACCCCTTTCACCTCGAGCGAAACCGCATTGCTCACCTCGCTGACGCGGCTTTTTGGGGCGCATTTGGGACAAGTCTCGAGCCTGCGTGAACTCGAGCGCTCCCACGAATCCGCGCACATGACCCTGGGTTTGGCCCTCGAGTACCGCGACTATGAAACCGCAGGACACACCGGGCGCGTGGTGGAAATGTCCGAAATCTTGGGCCAGCATTTGGGCCTCAGCACCACCGAGCGCGAATCTTTGCGAGCAGGAGCCTATTTGCACGACATTGGCAAAATGGTAATTGCCGACCAGATTTTGCTCAAACCCGATGTACTGACCTTTGAAGAGCGCGAAGAAATGGAAAAGCACACCGTAATCGGCTTCGAGCTTCTTGCAAAGCTGGATTTTGTACCTACCGAAGCCCTCGAGGTGGTCAAGCATCACCATGAACGTTGGGACGGCGGCGGCTACCCATCAGGTTTGGCAGGCAACGATATTCCCTATCTGGCTCGCATTTTTGCGGTCATCGACTTATTCGATGCCCTGACCCATGCGCGGCCCTACAAACGCACCTACACTGCGCTCGAGGCCATCGACGAAATCACCATCCAAGCGGGTAAACAGCTCGATCCGTTTATCAGTGCCGACTTTGTGACCCTATGGAGAGACAACAAACTCAAGGTCAAAGACCGTGAAGTTTTTTCTTTTACCACACGCTGGGAATAAGTTTTAAGGAGTAATCAGCTCGAGCTTATTTCGTTGCCCTGGCCTGATCCGCTAGGGCTTCAAATTGGGGTTTGCCAAAGGGTCTTTTTCCCTCGAGCAAGCCCTTTTCGCCTGCATGAAAATGCCAATGCTTCAGGCCACCCATCAAGCGAATCGAGACCGATTTTAGGCTGACATGGCGCGGCGAAACTGCCGCCAACAGCAGTGGCGAACCATCACGGTTCAGGCTGACACTGGCAATGGTGGTGGGCAAATCGTAGGGGCGTTCCATGCGGTAAATATAGTCTGGAAAGTCGGAAACCTTGACAAACTCGAGGCGATTTTTTAGAGCGTAGCTCTCCATCCAACCCAACAGCTCGAGCCACTGGGTATACAAAATCGCATCGTGCGCGTGCAGCACAAGTGAAGCCGAAGAAGAAGCGCTGGAATGTCCATTTGAGTTTGCCATGTGATGTAAGCATAACAAATATTAGAAGCAGTTGTCCGTCTTGCGTAAGCCGTTTTCCGTTTGCTGCATCGTTGTGAATATCGCGCATCAAACGACTGGATCACTTTTTCGATGGAGTGATTCAACTCTTTATTGCATAAACACAGGTGCTGAACCTATTCCCAAATCCATCCTTAAACCCATCCTTACTCGAAGTAAGGATTCCGTCAGATTGGGTGGCTAAACTGTACTCATGAACGTCTCAAAAACCATCAAACAACACATCCAAAAACTGATCTTACCCGTCTTAATTTTAGGCTTTGCCAGTGTGATTGGTGTTGCCAGTGCTGCACCCAGCCTATCGGTCAGCCCTGCCTACATCCCAAATATCCCTACCCAAACCATCCCCTCGAGCGGTACCTTTTACCAGCTTACAGTCTTACCCAAAAACCTAAAAATTTCCCAAAAAACTTCGCTTCCCGCACTCGAGCGCCTGACCACCCGCACCCTCGAGCAAGCGGTGGAGGCCAATCTGGAGGGCGGCAAAGTCACGCTGATTTCACAAAACAACAGCAACTATACCCTGCCCAATCAAACGGGTAATCCAATGGGCAACCCAATGATTGGAATACGCGGCTTGGCTCAGCTCGAGCAGGGTGGGCAGATTCGCCAAGTGGCTTTTGAAATGATTGTGGATTCGTTTTACAACACCGTGGTGGATTTCGACGCACGGATCGACGGAAAACCCCTCGAGTAAACCCTCAAAAAATACCCATCACAGCGACTCGAGCCACGAAAGATCCAAACTCCACTCGAGGGTGCTGTATTCTTCCCAAGTGGCAAAAGACTGGGCCACATGCTCGAGCATTTGCGCCCGTGTCCAGTGGTTCACTTTCATCAAATGCTTTTCGGCTGCGTCTTGCTCGCCGCGCAAGCAGGCCAGACCAAAATGCTTAACTGCATGGCAAGCAGGACATAACGCAATCAGCCCCTCGAGTTTTTGAACGTGGTTCAGATGGTCAAAGTTCCAGCGTTCGTGGCATTCCACAGGATGATCTGGGCCTTTGCCGCCGCAGATTTGGCAGCGGTAGCGGGCGGCGCGGTAGCTGGCACGACGCAGGGTATCCCAGGTTTCTTTGGGCAACTGCGAACGCAAATTATCGAACCAACTCGAGCTGGGGATTAACTCGAGGGTGAGTTTGGGTGGGGTCATCAACTATTCC
>JANYFS010000382.1 GCA_025359705.1 Deinococcales bacterium
ACCCCCCCAGCTCGATCCCAGAGAGCAAGATTTTTTGCTGCGGATCAACCGCGCTTTGCTGCTGGGAACCTTGGGAACCCTGTTGCTGGCGGTTTTGCTGGGCTGGTTGTTTTCGAGGTGGCTGCTCAAACCCTTGCAAGGTTTGCTGGCGGGCCTGCACGCGGTGCGGCGCGGCGAGTTGCAACAGAAGTTGCCCGTCCGCTCGAGCGACGAAATTGGCGAACTGGTGCAAACTTTCAATCAAATGAGTTCTGAAATTGCCCAAGCCAACCAACTTCGCAAGCAAATGACCGCCGACATTGCCCACGATCTAAAGACCCCGCTGACCGTGATTCTGGGCCACCTCGAGGGTTTGCGCGAAGGGGTCTTGCAACCCACCCCCAAGCGCTTCAACACCCTGTACGGTGAAGCCAAACAGCTCGAGCGCCTGATTTCCGACTTGCGACTTTTGTCACTGAGCGATGCAGGAGAACTGCACCTTGAGCTATACCCTACCCCACTCGAGCCGATGTTTCAGGCGGTTTTGCACTCCTTTGAAAACCTAGCCCAACAGCGCCAAATCAACCTTTCCCTCGAGCTACCCGCTACTTTACCCCTGCTCAATCTGGATGCCTCGAGGTTTACCCAAGTCCTGACCAATTTGCTGGACAACGCCTTGCGCCATACTCCAGAGGGCGGCACGGTGATTTTGGGCGCTCGAGCGTCAGGTTCACTTTTGGCGCACTGTGTGAAAATCTGGGTACAGGACACAGGCCAAGGCATCCCCGCCGAAAAACTCCCCCACATCTTCGAGCGGTTCTACCGCGCCGACCAATCCCGTTCGCTCGAGGGTGGGGGTAGCGGCTTGGGCCTTGCCATTTGCAAATCTCTACTCGAGGCGCATGGGGGGCGGATTTGGGCTGAAAGTGTACAGGGCAAGGGAAGCTGTTTTTGGCTCGAGGTTCCGCTGGGGTGAGGGGAGTTTAGCTCGAGGGTTGGATCACGTTAAATCCCGCGTTCTAACGGGTTTCCCTCGAGGGTCAAAACGGGAAAAATGAACTGGGCCGCCGCCGAAACTAGGCTCGAGGGATCAGTGCGGTAACGCTCGAGCTGTTGCAGGTTTTCGGGGTTCCAACCCGTGTTGGCACAGCGCAAAATCAGGCTCTCGAGGGCCAAACGCCGCACCGTTTCGTGGGGATGGTTGACCCAGACTTGCTCGAGGGTCAAAAGGTTCTGCTGGGGATGGCTGCGCTGCTGGGCCAGATGAAATAGTGCATTTTTGGCAACAATATAGTTATCGGCATGACATTGAGCGTGATCCGCTAGCATGATGATAAACGTGCCAAGCTCTTGTATCGGCAAAAATTGAAAAACCATGCGGATTTGAATGTGTAAGGTATTGGGGTCGGTAACAAGCGCCGCCAACACCGCTCGAGCGCTCGAGTTGACTTTGAGTTGCTGGTTATCCCCTCGGTAGCGGTGATAATCTAGCACCGCTTCGGTAGCGAAGTGTAGTGCTTGGCGGTGGGGCAGTAAAGATTGGAAGGCATTCTCGATCAAGCCAAATTCTGTACCTGTATAGGTGATAAAAAAAGCCTGAGCCGCAGTATAGGTTTGCTTGAGAATATTGGCGTGCAGCGCAATCAATAAAGGCTGGGCTAATTGCTTTAAGGCATCATGAATGGGTAATGAAATCAGGCGTTGCATGGTTTGCAAGCGAACATCATCATCGGGGTGCTGAATTAAGGTTGCCAACACTGTCACCAGTTTTTGCTGTGAAGTACCAGACAAGCGGTCTACAGGAATGTGAATCACGCCGTCCGCAATGGCAGGGTCTGGATCAATTGCCGCCGCCAGCAAGATGTCCCAAGTGCGCTGATCCTCGAGGTAGTCCCACAAAGCCCGCAGTAAGGCCGCCCGTACATCGCGGTGCAGAGGCTTTTGTGGTGGAGCCACCGACAAATTGCGCTCGAGCAGATAGGCATAGGCGCTTTCGCTTCGCAGTTCCCCAATTAAGCGCAGCACTTCTTTGGCAACCGTGACCCGCTCGAGGGGGGCGCGTTTCAGCATTTCCAGAGCGGTACTTTGCGACATTCCCAAAAACAAACCGCGCAAGGCGTAAATGGCTACCCTCGAGCGGCTGTCCTCCATCGCCCGTAGCAAAGCTTCCAATCCCCTGGCCTCATCCAAGCGCCCCAAGGCACGCAGGGCGGCATCGCGCACCGCTGCGCGTGGATTTCCTTCCTCGGCAAGCAAGGTGATCAATTCCCTCGAGGCGTTAGGAATCTGCGCCAGTTGTACCAGTACCCGCAAAATCGCAGGAATGTCGCGTTCGCTGTTCAGGGCCACTTCCTCGAGGGTTTCTACAAAAGTGCGGTGCTGAAGGGGATTCCAGCGCTGAAATCCGCTCGAGAGGGGCAGTACAAAACGGGTTTTTCCCGTACTGTATTTACCTTGGTAGGCAGTGCGGCCCAAAAACGGAGTCAGCAAATCTTGGCGGTGCTGATGCAAATACCCATAAACCAGCTCGAGGGTGGCCCAACTGGGATCAGCCTGCACCAGCTCGGGAACCAGACGGCGAAATCGCGGCGGATCATAGATGCAAATCAAGCCCAAAGCACTTTGTGCAGTGTGGGAATGGAGCGAGGTGTTGACCAAACTTTCGGCAATCTCGAGGAAATCGGGCAAAACCCGCATTCGCTGGCCCAAATGCTGGAACAACTGGATGATTTGGGGTTCGCGCTCTCGAGTCTGCCACGATTGAACCACAGGCAGCAATTGGGCCGCCACCGCTCGAGCCTGAGCATTGCTGATGCGGCTTCCAATCGCAAACCAATTGATTTGCCCCCGTTCTTTGACCAAAGTTTTAACCCACTGCGCGGCCCACTTGAGCTGAAAGGGTAACAAACCCACCACCAAGCGTTCGGCCTGAATTGCTGTTTGGCCCGACAAATCGGCAGCATTCAGGGCATCTTGCAAAATCTGCCCCAAGCGCTCGAGCTGTGTCGTTTGCCAACGTGCAGGGGGCAAATCCGCCAAGCCTTTGAGCATGGCCCCACGGATCGGATCTTGTTCATTTTTGCGAAAAGCCACCAGCTCGAGAGCCTTTTGAAAATCCGTTGCCCCATAGCGAGCCGCCCCAATTTGTGCCGCCACTGCCGCCAAACGCTGCTCGGGTTTGGGATGCTTGATACTTGGCTCGAGCAGAATTTGGGCTTCTTGCCAGCCCAATAAACTGACGTAAGGCATCCGAGCCAGCCGCTCAGTTTGCAAACGCGGATGCTCGAGGTGACGTTTGGCCTCGGATTCGCGCAAGGCTCGAGGCAGCAGCCGCAAAATATGCGCCGAAATGATTCCAAAAGTATTGACCCAAGCCCCCCGAAACACCTCAAAAAGTGTGGCCCTGACTCGAGGTGGGAAGTGTGCCAAGCGGCTTTGCAATTGCCCCAACGTGCTGGGATGTTTGATGTGCAGGGCCAAAACCTGGCTCAGCTCGAGGCGGTGGGCCACTGCCGAAAAATCCAAAAAAGGGGTTTCATCACTCTCGATGGCCAAAGTTGCGATTTGGCGAGGCCAACGCTGAAGGATCGGTTGCAACCACCACGAGGCCAAAGGAACATCGCGCGGAACCAAGCGCAATATCTGCGCCATCCGTTGGGGTGAGTATTCAGCAATGCGGTATAGCACGCTTCGCATATGCCAAAACAACCGCCCATCATATTCCACAGCATTCTGGGCGCGAGCCTCCAGCCAATTCGCCACCAACTCGGGTTGGGTGCGGGCCAAACGCCGCCACTGGCTGGGTGTAGCTTTTTCCATAATGGATTCTGTGCTGGATTCTGAAATGGCTAAATGTTTTTGCACTACCTCCCTCGAGGCAAAAGCCAGCAATGCCGTGACTTCGCGGGTATTTCCTGCTGCCAAATAATGCTCGACCAAGGCATCCGCAACTCGAGCGGCTTTTTGATGATTTTGCAATACTTTCAGCAAAGTTAGCCGCAAGTTGTGAGGCAAATCGCTAAACATCCGTATCACATTGGGTTCCAGCAATTTTGCTTCCGAAAGTACCCCAGGAACCAGCCCCACCGCTAGCCCCCGAACGATTCTGGAAGGATCTTGTAAACCGCGCAGCACCCGTGCCGAATCTTGGCTCACGCCACGGGCCAGCAACGCAAACTGCCGCTGGTACACCTCCCCCCGCTCGAGGGTTTCTAGCACGCCTTGGTCGGGGTTTTTACCGTACTCCACCATAAATTTCATGCGGGCTGAATGCGTCAGCGGCTCGAGCTGGGCCAGCAGGTTTTGAACCCGCTGTTCGGTATCTAAATGTGACATAACCTCAGTTTAGACCCCGTGGTTTGGCTTGGGCATCATTGAATTGGCTTAGCAA
>JANYFS010000046.1 GCA_025359705.1 Deinococcales bacterium
AAAACATCCCAAACCGTAAAACTACAAAAGCTGGTCTACGAAGAATTGCGCTCGAAGTTTGATCTACCCGCTCAGATGGCTTGCAATGTACCCCGCGCTGTCGCCTCCACCTATAAAACTCAGTGGACAAAACACAAGCAACATTCGGCAAAACAAACTGCTCGAGCTGAACGAGGTCTCAAGCCTAGACGCTATAAAGGTTTGGATACCGCTCCTAAATTTGTTAGTCGCACGCTCACCTATAACTACCAGCGGGATTACAGCTTTAAGAAAGGCCAACAGGTCAGTATTCTTACCCTCGAGGGAAGGATGACCCTAAAGTACGAGGGCTACCAAAAGCACCTTGAGTACATCGTTAATGGTGCTGAGATTGGAGCCGCTAAACTTTGGTACGACAAGGCCAAAAAGCAATATTACCTCCTCGTTTCCCTCGAGTTAGCCATCCCAGATCCCACCCCCTCAAGTCACAGGAACGTGGTTGGGGTGGATTTAGGACAGCGCTATCACGCCGTTGTGACAGACACCCGTAACCAAACCCAGTTTTTCTCAGGAGGGGAAACCAACCAAAAGAAGAATCAGTACGCACGTACCAAAGCAGAACTTCAGCGTAAAGACACCCGTTCGGCAACCAGAAGGCTTGTTGCTTTGTCTGGACGGGAGAGACGGTTTATCGCTGATCGGAACCACAAAATCGCAGCACAGATTCTGACCCGTTATCCCCAATCCGTAATTGGCTTGGAAGACCTCACCAACATCCGCGAACGCACTGAGGGTCACTCCAACCCCAAAGCCAGTAAAAAGGCCAAAAGTGCTAGGAAGCGTCGTAGTCAGTGGAGTTTTGCTGAGACCCAAACATTCTTGGCGTATAAAGCCTTGATGGTTGGCTCGATGGCGGTGAAGGTGGACGCACATTACACCTCCCAGCAGTGCGTGAAGTGCGGACATACCTCGAGAGCAAACCGACCCCAAAAAGGATTGATGTTTGTGTGCGAGGTATGCGGGTATCAGGTGCATAGCGATTTACTGGGAAGCCGAAATATCGCCTTAAGAACGTTACTGGTTCGGCAAGACTGGACGAGTACGGGGATCTTATCAGTATCCCCCAATGTATCGAACGTTGAAGACAAAGCGGTACGCCTCTCGAGGTATGCCGAACTGCGTTGGAGTTCAGATACAAACCCCGATCTACACCGCGTTAGCGGTTAGTCGTGGGTAGTTGATGCTTGCTGCATATCACACCCTCCCAAATTCCAAATTCGAGGAAGGGATGCAGTTCCTACGCCGCCAAATCGAGGCATACGGAGGGGGATACCCCTCTGGAGAACTAAAATGACCATACCATCAGAAGCTAACTTCACCCCCTACAATGTGGCACTCGAGGATCTGGATAGCCTACTTGCCCTATCTCACGAAGAGTCGAATCACAAGAAAGCGGTATACGTAGGATTTTCCGCAATCAAGGTTGTTGACCGTAACCTCGAGAAAAAGACCCAACGGGTTTATACCCTAACACTCGAAGAGCATCCACTTTTTTCGTGGGTTTCCTCGCAAACTTTAGAGGCAGGGGAATACACCAAAGATGCCTTGTTGTCTTTCTTTACCTTGTTGGAGTTGTACGAAGTGACAGACCCCTCCCTAGTTTCGGTCATTCAGAATGCGAAAGTATGGGAACCCGATTTGCGGTGCAAGTTTTTTACACCCGTGTATCAACTCCCAGAATTGCGCGAACAAATCAAAAAAGTGGAATTTAGAGTCAAGTCTGGTCTCGATAGCGACAAAAACACAGTTTTTTTATTGTGGGCAAACTTTAACGACTTGCTCTTAGCAAGGGAGGAGGTCAGAGATTGGCTTCTTAACCACTTCAGCGAAAACCTCCAAAGTGAAACTCCCCAAGGTTTTACCCGCGTAATTGCTGGACAACCTGAACTTTAAGATCCCTCACGTCGCCCTCTCACCAAATCTCTTAAGGAGAAACCACAATGGCTAAATCATTGACCGTACCCTTCACTGCCGACTTCGGAGTTGTTATCAACGTCACCCTCGATTCCTGTGATGCCTCGAGCCTGCTTCCCACCATGCGCGAATATGGGCGCATGGGTTGGACAGCGATCAGCCTCAAGAAGAAGGGCCACCGCTTCCCTTTCGACAACGAACCCGACTTTGATTGGGATTTGTTCGGAGCCAAGTTTGCCACCCTCAAAAACCCACAGGACAACAACGCCGAGGAACCCGGTGTGTGGTGGAGAGGTCAGTTCTACAAGCGTCGGATGCTTGAGGAAAACAAGAAGTTCAAGATGCCCAAGTGCATCAAGTATTCCCGCGCCTCTAATGGTCAAGATCCCGCCGAAGTTGTGGAAGGTGGTACAGGTGACGAGATTGGCTACGTGACCCTAGCCATCTTTAGCGGTGGTCAGCGCAGTGATCGTTGGGTCAAGTCCAACAATAATGGCGCTCGGATGAGTGATGCCAATCAGTATTCTGGCCCTTCTAAGGGGGATCTATGTACTCAACTCAGTAAACTCGGTACGGTCAGTGAGATTTCAGCCGCCTACGGCAAGAAGAGTTTTCAGGACATGAACATCGAAGAACTCCAAGACGCTCTGGAGCATCAGAGCTGGCTCACTACTGCGAGCGAAATCTAGCGGATTGGCTGAGTTCTTAAACTGACTCCGCAGAGTCAACTCAGCCATCTCAATCTTCGAGACTTATTTATGACAATCACCCAACGTATGCTGGACTTCCTGAAAGAAAGCAGTAAGGACAAAAACTCCGTCGCCCGTCATACTGGTACAGCAAGCACCAT
>JANYFS010000448.1 GCA_025359705.1 Deinococcales bacterium
GGTGCTGCCCGACCTGCCTATGGTAGCGGTGTTCGATACCGCATTCCACTCGAGCTTGCCGCCCAAAGCCTATCTGTACGCACTGCCTAACGCGCTGTACCAAGATCACCAGATTCGCCGCTATGGGTTCCACGGAACCAGCCACCAGTATGTCAGCGCCAAAGCCGCTGAGCTGCTGAATACCCCCCTCGAGCGCCTGAAAATCATCAGTTTGCATTTGGGCAACGGAGCCAGCGCCTGCGCCATTCAAAATGGTAAATCCGTTGATACTAGCATGGGCTTCACCCCCCTCGAGGGCTTGGTCATGGGAACCCGCAGCGGCGACCTTGACCCTTCAATTGTGCTGTGGCTGGTGGAACATTACGGACTCGAGCGAACCACTCAAATGCTCAACTTTGAGAGTGGACTATTGGGGCTAAGTGGGCTTTCCAACGATATTCGGGATTTGCGTGGCTCGGATACCCCGTGGGCCAAACACGCCCTCGAGGTGATGACCTACCGCTTGACCAAGCAAATCGGCAGCTACGCCGCCGCACTGGGCGGTTTGGACGTGCTGATTTTTACCGGTGGAGCAGGGGAAAACGATGCAGTTTTGCGAGCCGAAACCCTACGCGGACTCGAGTTTTTGGGCTTGGAGCTGGACGAAACAAAAAACAATACTCGAGGTGAAATCGAGATTTCCAAACAGGGCGCTCGAGCCAAGATTTTGGTGATTCCCACCGACGAAGAGGGCATGATTGCCAAAGCCACCCTCGAGCTGCTGTTTTGATCCTGTCTATATCGCACTTGCCAAAAAACTCATCACCTGAACAAAATATCGTAGACTCGAGCATGGCTCCGAAGATCGTTTAAGTTCACTTAAGCAATCACTCGAGCGTAAACGTGGGCAAAACGGCCCAGGAGGTTCATTATGAAAGTAGGTATTAACGGGTTTGGTCGCATTGGTCGCCAAGTTTTCCGCATTCTGCTCGAGCGTGGCATTGAAATTGCCGCCATCAACGACCTCACCGACAACGCTGAACTGGCCCACCTGCTGAAGTACGACAGCAACTACGGCAAATTTCCTGGTGTGATCAGCCATGACGACCAAAACATCATTGTGGACGGCAAGAAAACCCGCGTATTTGAAGAGCGCGACCCCGCCAAACTGCCTTGGGCCGAAGTGGGCGCAGACATCGTGATCGAGTGTACGGGCCGCTTTACCCAAGCCAGCCTCGCCGCCGCGCACATTTCCGCTGGAGCCAAAAAAGTGATCATCTCCGCACCTGCCAAGGGCGAAGACATCACCATCGTGATGGGCGTAAACCACGAGAAATATGATCCCGCCAGCCACCACGTCATCTCCAACGCAAGCTGCACCACCAACGGCCTGGCCCCCGTCGCCAAAGTCCTCAACGACACCTTCGGCATCGAGAAAGGCATCCTGACCACCGTTCACGCCTATACCGCCAGCCAATCTTTGGTAGACGGCCCCAAAGGTGATCCCCGCGACTCGAGAGCTGCCGCGTTGAACATCGTTCCCAGCAGCACCGGAGCGGCAAGGGCCGTTGGTTTGGTCATCCCCGAATTGCAAGGCAAATTCACCGGAATGGCCTTCCGCGTACCCACCCCTACCGTTTCGGTAGTGGATTTCACCGCTTTGCTTGCCAAAGATGTCACCGTGGCAGAGATCAACGCCGCCATGAAAGAAGCCGCCGAAGGCCCACTCAAAGGCATCCTCGAGTACAGCGAAGAACCTTTGGTCAGCATCGACCTCAAAGGCAACCCCCACTCGAGCATCTTTAGTGCGCTGGAGACTTTGGTTTTGGGCGGAAACTTTATCAAAGTGGTTTCTTGGTACGACAACGAGTGGGGCTATAGCTGCCGCGTTGCCGATCTGACCGAGTACATCGCCAAATCGCTGTAATCTTTTAGCTAGATGATGCCGATGTGACCGAGGTTTTTAAAGGTCGCATCGGTGTTTTTTTAGTTTTTCGTTATTCGTTGTTCGTTTTTCGTAAAAGATGGGTAAGGTGTGTTTTTATCTTTCGTAGGGGCGGGCCGCTGGCTCGCCCGCTCGGTAGTGCAAAATATAGCGCTCAGCAGTAAGATGGATACACATTTTAGAGATGTAATGAGGATTTTCGCGTGAGACGAGATGTACCAAGGATCACTCGAGGTATTTTTGTGTTGATCATTTCGGATTGCGCTATA
>JANYFS010000478.1 GCA_025359705.1 Deinococcales bacterium
GGCCACCGAACGGGCCACCATCACCTTGCCCTCGAGCGCCTCGGATCTGCCGCTTAAAAATGCCGTGACCAACGCGGGTTATGAGGTTTTGGAAGCCGCAGCAGGAGAGTCCATTGCCGATCTCGAGCAGCAATCCAAAACTCTCGAACTGGAACGGTTGCGCTCGAGTTTGGTTTTTTCGGCGGCGTTTGCCATACCTCTACTAATTCTGGCAATGCTGCCGATGCTGTGGGAACCTGCGATGAATCTGCAAATGCGGCTCAACCCCAGCCAAAACTTTTGGAACTGGATCATGCTGGCTCTTGCCACCCCCGTACAATTTGGCCCTGGTTTGCGCTTTTACAACACGGGCTGGAAGGCGCTGCGCTCGAGCAATCCCGATATGAATACTTTGGTGATGCTGGGAACCAGTGCCGCCTATTTTTTCAGCCTTGGGGTGACGCTTTTCCCCAGTGTTTTCCCGCTCGAGGCCAGGCACGTTTATTTCGAGTCCAGCGCGGTGGTTTTGACCCTGATTTTGCTAGGAAAATACCTCGAGGCCATTGCCAAAGGGCGCAGTTCGCAGGCCATGAAAAAGCTGCTGGGTTTGCAAGCTAAAACCGCGCTGGTGCTGCGCGGCGGTTTGGAATTGCTGCTGCCCCTCGAGCAAGTGGTCTTGGGCGATGTGCTGCGGGTTCGCCCAGGTGAGAAAATTCCTGTGGACGGCGTGGTACAATCTGGCTCAAGCTATGTGGACGAAAGCATGATCTCTGGGGAGCCTGTACCTGTACAAAAACAAACGGGCGCAAAGGTGGTAGGCGGTACACTCAACCAGAACGGGGTTTTGACTTTTGTGGTTGAGCAAGTCGGGGCCAATACCGTGCTTTCGCAAATTATTAAATTGGTGGAGCAAGCACAGGGCAGCAAGCCCGCCATTCAGGGTTTAGCAGACCGTGTGGTGCGGGTTTTTACCCCGATTGTGCTGGGAATTGCCGCGCTGACCGCTTTGGTTTGGTTGATTTTTGGCGGCGAACACGCGGTTAGCTTTGCCTTGGTCAACACCGTGGCGGTGCTGATCATCGCTTGCCCCTGTGCGATGGGGCTGGCAACCCCCACCAGCATTATGGTCGGTATCGGCAAAGCTGCCGAGCTGGGGGTGCTTTTTCGTCAAGGGGAGGTATTGCAAACCCTATCCGAAAGCAAAGTGATGGTCTTCGACAAAACGGGAACCCTCACCGCAGGCAAACCCACCCTCACCGATCTGGTGGTGCAAAACGGCTTCGCTCGAGCAGAAATCTTGGCTTGGGTTGCTAGCCTCGAGGGGAGCAGTGAGCATCCTGTAGGGCGGGCGATTGTAAACGCGGCAGTAGGGGAGGGGTTGACACTCGAGCCTGTAACGGACTTTGAAAATCTGCCTGGCTACGGGGTGCAAGGTAGGGTTTCGGGACACCTGTTACAAGTGGGGGCAGACCGTTTTATGGTGCAGTTGGGCATCACGTTAGGCAGTCTCGAGGGGCTGATTCAAAGCCTTGCCGACCAAGGCAAAACCCCACTTTTTGCAGCCATAGATGGGAAAATTGCGGCGGTTTTGGCGGTCTCCGACCCGATCAAAAAAGGTTCCCTCGAGGCGGTGCGTTGGCTGAAACAGCGCGGTGTTGAAGTGGTGATGGTCACGGGCGACCATACCCGTACCGCGCAGGCGGTGGCCCGTTTGCTCGAGATTGAAAATGTGCGGGCCGAGGTTTTGCCTTCTGGCAAAGCAGCGGAGGTGCAAGCCTTGCAAAAGGGGGGCCGCAAAGTAGCCTTTGTGGGAGACGGCATCAACGATGCTCCCGCCTTGGCCCAAGCTGATGTGGGGATTGCGATGGGGACGGGAACCGACATTGCCCAAAGCACCGCCGATGTGGTGATCATGAGCGGCGATTTACGCGGAATTCCCAACGCGCTGGCGCTATCGCAGGCTACATTGCGAAACATTCGGCTGAATTTGCTATGGGCCTTTGGCTACAACATTTTGCTTATTCCCTTGGCGGCGGGGGTGACCTATCCTAGTTTGGGATGGCTACTCAGTCCCGTTTTGGCGGGGGGCGCAATGGGGTTATCCAGCGTTTTGGTACTCAGCAATGCGCTGAGGTTGCGGGGGTTTAGGCCACCTTTGGCAAAAGTGTAGTGCTAAAAGTTTAGTGGCTCGAGGATGCAAGGATAAAAAAAGTTCCCACAAGTTGTGGGAACTTTGGGAAACATCTATTGGAACATGATTTTTCGGGTTTGTGCGTGTAAAAACTGTGGTTATAGGTGATCTGGACTCGAGTTGTGTTTGCTTAGCTCGAGATTTTTTCGATTTTCTCGAGATGAAAAGGAGATTTTATGAGTTGGGCAAATTATGCAATTTTGGGCTTAGCAGCAGGAAACACGGTACAAATCCGCCCCAGAGGGCATTCCATGACGGGCAAAGTGAATGATGGGGCTTTGGTTACGCTCGAGCCTGTGCTATTTGAAACCCTCGAGGTGGGGGATATTGTTTTGGTGCGCTGCAAAGGGAATGTGTTTTTGCATTTGATTAAAGCCGTAGACCGCGAGCGGTTTTTGATTGGCAACAATAGAGGGGGAATTAACGGTTGGGTGCGGAAGAATGCGGTGTATGGCAAGGCTACTCGAGTGGAGTAGTTTGGGGTAAAATAGAGAAAACTTACGCTCGAGGGGAAGAATGAACCGCACACATCATGTTAAAAATGCTCTGAAACAAGGATTACCCCAAACAATCGCGCAGATGAGCGCCAACCTCACCGAAAAATACCCCGATTCGGCAGAG
>JANYFS010000504.1 GCA_025359705.1 Deinococcales bacterium
AAACAGCGCTGTGAACGAAACGCTATTTAAATATTTATACAACCTAAAATATTATTCAATTAGTGATATTGATTTAGTTTTTCGATTTTTATCACAAAATAATTTTTCTGAACAATATATGGAATTATTAAATAAAATTGACTCATTTCCATTTAATCAAATAAGTAAAAAAATTTTAGATTTTAACGAAGAAGATGAGGAAGAATATTTTGAATTAACACTCAAAGATATGTATAAAATCATATCTCAACCTCTGTTAATTTCTCAAATAAAATTACGAACATCTTCGGAAAAAAGAAAAAATTACTCTCTCGCATTGAGTCATCTTCTTAATGAAATACATTATGTATCCATGATTTTCGACCCAAATTCAAAAGGTAACTTAAAAGAATACAATTCTGAAAAAGTTATTGATTTTTTATCCAGTTGCATCATCGACTCGTTTGTCGTAAATGATATAAAAAAGCTTTTCAATAGAAGAAATCATAATACTGTGTCACACGCTGGATTTCCTGGCGATACAGTGCTGCCCGTTAGCCGTGACGAATATTTAAAATATAGAGAATGTGTAGGAAAATGTATTACTCATTTGATTAAAAATATGCCGTTTCCTTAGTCGCAAATCTCGCCATCAAAAAAACACAGCCACAGCCACTGCTCGAGCGGTGGTTTTTTCTTTTGGTGCTGTATAAGGCTGTACTCGAGGGGGAAGTTTTTGCTGTGTGGGTGAGGCTGGATTTGGCTCGAGTGCATAGGATTGACAGGGGCTGTATAGTGCGCTATTCTATTACCTATCAATCGACCTAGAAGTACACGCGGGTCGAATTTTTCGTTTTGGTTCGCAAAGTATTTAAAATATTCCACCCCTCGAGCGGTGGTTTTTTCTTATGGTGCTGCATAAAGCTGTACTCGAGGGAAAGGTTTTTACTGTGTAGGTGGGGCTGGATTTGGCTCGAGTGTATAGGGTTGACAGGGGTTGTATAGTGCGCTATTCTGTTACCTATCAATCGACCTAGAAGTACACGCGGGTCGAATTTTTCGTTTTGGGCTACTCTCGAGGGTGGCCTTTTCTCATTTCCCAAACCAACAGGGTACCTATAACCCCCACCATCGGGACTTTTTCCCGACGGTTCTGGGTAATTTGCCTCAAGATAAAACCGCATGGTTTTGGAATAATTGAACCGTATCATGACTTCATTTCTTGCTTTTCTGGACGCTATTCCAAATCCTATGCTTAACCTACAGGTTCAACAACTCGGTGAAAACCTCTATTTTCACTTCACCACCACCCGCGAAGTGGCAGCTATGGTTTACTGTGTGCGCGATGGGAGCGGTTTTGTGATCAGCCAATTTAAGCTCGAGCGAGCCTTTCGCAATCAACGCGCCCAAATTGTGACCCTTGTGGAACAAGAACTGACCACTCGAGGGGCCAAATGGATTCGCTGGGAAGCCAAATAGTTTTATCCTTTTTTACCCGACCAAACCCGCTCGAGGATTTCTTGCGGGTTTTTTCGTACTCCCAGCCGAGCAAAAGAAGTACAGAGGGTTTGGACATCCCGCTCGAGCAGGCTTTTCCAAGCCGAATTTTGTGAAATGCGGATCACTTGGGGCAAATCGATTACGTAAACTTTTTCCTGCCACCACAGCAGATTAAAGGCCGAAAAATCACCGTGAACACGGCCCAAATTCAACATCAAAATCAGTTGCTCTACACTTTGCTCAAAGGCAATTGCCGCAATTTCGGGCGAAAGCCGCAGGTCTGCCAATCTGGGCGCGGCTTCTTCGGCATCGCCAATCAGTTCCATCGCCAGAGCGCGGCCCATATGCACAATCGGGCGCGGAACCCGCACGCTTGCGGCATACAACTCCTCGAGCTGCCAAAATTCTTCGGCAATCCACAAGGCCTGCTCGAGCGGAACCCCCAATTTTTTGCTGCTTTCGCGCAGTTTTTGAAAGCGGTGATCGGTGATTTCGCGGCCCTCTTTATACAGGCTGTCGTCTTGGAAACTTCTGGCCCTCGAGTCGGCATACAGCTTGACCGCAAAGGGGCCATCCCGCCCTTCCAACACATAAACCGTAGCCTCTTTTCCACTGCGTAGCTCGAAGAGGATTTCATTGAAATAACCCGCCTGAGAGAGCGCCTCGAGACTGCGGTCTTCAAAATCGGTTTGGGCCACGGGTTTGGAGGATGCACCCTTGGTCGCACCTTTGGCTCCACTCGAGGGGGTGGCTTTAGCTGTTTTGGTTTTTAGCTGCTCCACCGAACGCCGCCCTTGGGGTTTGGGCGGGCGCTTGCGATCCATAAATTTTTCTTCAGAGCCACTTTGGTCGTTGCTTAAGTCATTGTTTTGGTCATTGCCCAAGTCATTGTTTTGGTCATGTGATTCTTTTCGTTTAGCCATAAAATCTTCAGTCAACCTTTTTGCAGGAATAGATGAGTATTTGGTGAAGACCAAAGATGTTGGTCTGTATGGGGTGTATTCTAAGGGTTATTACACAGGTTTGCTGCACAGGGTTCATCACATAGGTTTAATGCACAGGGCTACTGCACCGGTTTACTGTACAAGGTTATCCCATACCCCCCCCTCGAGGGTAGCCGAACCCCACACCGACCACGTAGATTTCTGATCTCGAGCGCGCTAAAATACGCACAGGAGGACTAGAATTTTAAAAATGATCTTTCAATTGTCCAGAAAAATCACCTAAAAATGATTTGATACATTCCCCAGCGCATAGGAGTTAAACATATCATTTAGCACTAAAAGAGCGGCGTAATATAAAAAAGATCATGGAAATACAAAGAATCAAAGAATAATCCAGAAAATCGATAATACTTTGCAGAATCAACAGTATGAAAAAAATTGAGGTTTTCTATAAAAACTTAATTCAAAAACTGCTATATAAATAAACTATAATCAATGGACTCATAAAAATCTTAAATCGATAAATAAAAATGAAGAAGATTGGGAATAAAATGACAAACATTGGGAACAAACTAACAAACATGACTGAAGAGCCTATCCGTGGAAAAACCAAATTGGATCGATTTACCCGTTTGGCGGCACACACTTTTAATGCCCGCCGCGCTTGGCTAGTACTCGAGGATGGCAGTCATCAATTTGCCTCGCACCGTACTGCTGATGCCAGTGGCAAAGAAATTATGCGTCATGCACCTATTTATTCGGCCCAAGAACATCTGTTGGGTTCGCTATGGGTAATTGTGCCTTCAACTGGAAGCCAGAGCTGGACGGGTGGGCATCAAAAAATGCTCGAGCTGTTTGCGGAAATGCTGGCAACTCCGCTCGAGCGCTATTTGGGACGGCAAACCAATAACCAAACTGAAACCACCCTGAGTGAGCAATTGCGGGGCATTTACCGCGCGATTGTGGTTTATGACAAAGATAAAAAAATTGTCAATGCCAACTCTGCCGCTTTGAGTCTTTGGAGTGTCAATATTGAAGATATGCGGGGTAGCAACCTCGAGGATTGGATTTTAGATGTTCCCAGCTTGGGGGTTTTGGAAGGCGAACACCGATTTAATGTTCCCACCAGCTTAAGGGTATACCGCGATAAAAAATTGATCGTACTTGATGGTGTATTGGCCCAGCTCGAGATGCGCGGTCAAGTTTACAATTGTGTTTGTTTACGTGAACGGCCCAACACCACACTTAACCTCGAGTCTTATGATTTTGTGGCGGGTTGGCAGTTACAATCCTATGTTCAAACCACCGATTTGGCTTTAATTCATTGGGATTTGCGCGGAAGAGTGTTATTTTGGAACCCCGCTGCCGAAGCTTTATTTAATTATATGGCAGATGAAGTCATTGGGCAAAGTTTGTTCGATTTGGTGATGATCAATAGCAATAGTGGGCGTGATCAGATGGATTTATTGCACCAAAAAATGCTCGAGAATAAAAAACACCTGTTTATCAATATGTCAAACCGTACCAAGAGTGGTCGGCGCTTGATGTGTCGTTGGGAAAGCACCCCATTGACCGATTTTGATAGTCACGTTACCAGTGTAATCAGTTTGGTGCGGGACATCACTTTTGAAGCGGAAGCGGATGATCAGTTGCGGCTTTCTAAGGCCCGCAACCAAGCACTGCGGGAGGCCATTCCTGATGTGATTTTCACCTTGTCTCGAGGGGGAATGTTTTTGGATTATCAACAAGCCCCCAGCGTGTATCCCTATTTTGGAGAGAGCCAAATGCTCGGGCGTAGGCTCGAGGAAATGGCTTCGCCCGAACTGTTTGCCTTATACCGTCAGGCTCTGGATGTGGCCTTTACTAAAGGCAAGAGCAGTTTTGAACATACTCTCGAGCGGGGGGGGCAGCGCCAGTACCACGAGGCGCGGGTGGCCCGTTACGGAACCGACGAAGCGGTGGTAATTGTGCGGGATATGACCCAGCAAAAACGGGCCGAGTTGGATTTACAGCATTTGGCCTTCCATGACGGCCTGACCGACTTGCCGAACCGTGCGCTATTTGCCCGCTGTTTCGAGCAAGCCCTGCAAGATGCACTCAAAACCTACCGCCCGTTCTCTTTGGCTTTTATTGATCTGAATCACTTTAAAAAGGTCAACGATACTTTGGGCCATGCCTACGGAGATATTTTGCTCAAGCAAGTTGCGGATCAACTGCGGCGGGTGCTGCGCGATGGCGATACTTTGGCTCGCATGGGCGGCGACGAATTCACCCTCATTTTGCCTGGAATGGGGGCGGTAGCAGCCACCGAAGTGGCGACCCAAATTGTGGAGCGACTGAGTATCCCCTTCGATTTGGGTGGCGGTCATATGGCTCAAATCGGAGCCAGTGTGGGCCTTAGCACCTTCCCAGACGATGGAGTGGATGGGCAAGAATTGCTGCGTAAAGCCGATCATAAAATGTATGAGATTAAAAATGCACGCAAAGAAAACTCGAGGCAGTAGGAATTCGTTATTCGTTTTTGTTTGGTTATTCGTAAAAAAGTAAAACATCTCGAGCCAGTAATCTTTTTCTTACTTTCTTACCCTCTTACTCTCGAGCCAATAATCTTTTTCCCGCCGTCTTGGACAGAGCGGCACCTATTGGGCCTATCCGCCTCTCGTTTTCTCGCCCTCTCGCCCTCAACAAAACTTACCCTCGAGTCCTCTTGGACTCGAGTCCCGCCCTCAGTCACCCCTCGAGCGCGAATACAACACGCTTGACTCGAGCCATTGTCAAGCTGCACAATAAAAAGAAAAGATAAGTTAGGTTTTCTTATAAAAGAGAATCCATAAAAAGGGGACAGCATGAAGCCAAATGAAGTGGTGTTGGGTGTGGATTTGGGAACCAGTGGGGTCAAAGTGGTGGCCTTGAACGTGGCAGGGCAGGTCGTTGCCGAGGCCAGTGCGACCTATCCCTTGTACACCCCGCAACCAGGCTGGACGGAGCAAAAACCGCTCGAGTGGTGGGAAGGATCACAAAAAGCCATCCTCGAGGTGACACAAGCACTTCCTGCCGACGCAGTGGTGCGTGCCTTGGGTTTGTCGGGTCAGATGCACGGTATGGTGGCCCTCGATCACAGCGGCGAAGTGATCCGTCCAGCTCTACTCTGGAACGACCAGCGCACCGGTGAGGCGGTGAAAACCCTCGAGGCGGCAATTCCCAAATCCACCTTGATCCAGCGCACTGGCAACCCACCGATTAGCGGATTTCAGTTGCCCAAAGTGATCTGGTTGCGCCAAAACGAACCCGAAAACTATGCCAAAGTTGCCCATATTTTGTTGCCCAAAGACTATTTGGCCTACAAATTGACCGGTCAAATGCGGGCCGAACCCTCCGACGCTTCGGGTACAGGCTGTTTTAACCTCGAGGCCAAAGATTGGGATGCGGAAATTTTGGCGGCCTTGGATATTCCGCTTGCTTGGTTCCCACAGGTGATCGCCTCCGATGCGGTGGTCGGAACCCTGCACGACGCACTGGCCCAAAGTTTGGGTTTGCCCAAAGATTTACCCGTGGTGGCAGGTGCGGGCGATAACGCCGCCGCCGCTACAGGCTTGGGCATTTCCAAGCAAAATCCCAAATTGGGCAGCCTTTCGGTAGGCTCGAGCGGAGTAATTTTTGCGCCGCTCGACCGCGCCCAGCCCGACCCTCAAGGCCGCGTGCATTTGTTTTGCCATGCCGATGGTCAATACAACTTGCTGGGTGTAACCTTGGCTGCCGCCTCGAGCCTGCAATGGCTCCGAAAAACCCTGTTCCCCAGCTACAGTTACGACCAACTCACCGCTCTGGCGGCCCAAAGTGTTCCTGGCTCGAGGGGTGTAACGTTTCAACCCTACTTGGCAGGCGAGCGCACGCCGCACCTCGACCCCAACTTGCGGGCCTCGTTCAGTGGGCTTAGCCTTGCCAATACCTCGGCAGATATGGTGCGGGCAGTTCTCGAGGGGGTGGCCTTTTCCTTGCGCGATGCGCTCGAGATCATCAAACCGCTCAGTTCGCTCGAGGCGTGTGTGGTCACGGGCGGCGGCACCGAGTCCGAGCTGTGGTTACAAATCATCGCCGATGTTTTGAATATGCCGCTGCACAAACCCGCCTCCGAACAAGGCGCGGCCTTTGGTGCAGCAGTCTTGGCCCTGCGCCACATCTTGGGTTCCTATACCCAAGAACCCCACATTGTTGCCACGGTGTTGCCGCAAAATGCCGCCGCCTACCAAGAAGCCTGGGAGCGGTATAAGAGTCTCTAAAAACCTCGAGCTGTAATGCCGCTAGGAAGGTTCTGGCGGTTTTTTTGGCTCGAGTTTGGCTCGAGGTTTGGCTCGAGTGAGACGGGAAATGGTCGAATACTAGAAATTGCCCAGCAAACCAAATTCGGATTAAAAAACAGATCAAAAAATATCAAGAAACCTCGAGTGATACAGTCTTTATACGCTATTTGTCTTGATATATAACTGATCAGCTAACCCACTCACTAACCACTTGCTAACCAATCTGCTAAACTTGCGCCAAATCTAAACCGTGCTTTGGCACTCGAGGAGAACACCATGAAAAAAGCGCTCTTGATCGCAAGTCTTTTGGCAGGTGCAGGTGTGGCAAGTGTGGCAAACGCCCAAGTGAAAAACCCAGGCGTAATCCTCGAGGCAGTCACTTCGGACTGGACTTCACTCGATCCTGTGGCCTGTTACGACTTGGTATGTGGTGAAGTTTTGCAAAATACCTTGGACAACTTGGTTTTTTATGATGGGGCCAATGCGGGTAAATTTGTGCCTTGGCTGGCAACCGAAGTCCCTACCAAGAAAAACGGTGGCATTTCGCCCGACGGCAAAAGCTATACCTTCAAATTGCGAAGTGGGGTCAAATTTACCGATGGTAGCCCCCTGACCATCCAAGATGTGGAATACAGCATCAAACGGATGTTGGTGGCCTCGAGCGATGATGGTTCGGTGACGCTACTGACCGAAGCCCTGTTTGGCGATGCCGATGTGGTGCGGGCGGGCGACAAGCCCAAATTCTCGCTCGAGCTGATCAATCAAGCGGTGGTGGTCAAGGGCGACGCAATTGTGTTTAACCTTGCCAAACCCTTTGCGCCCTTTCTCAGCATTTTGGCCCTGCCCTATATGGGTATTTATTCCAAAGCCGATGCCATCAAACGCGGCGAGTGGGACGGAACCGCCGCCACCTGGAAAAAATTCAATAACCCCAAGCTCGAGGATTCCAAATTCGCCAAGTCTCCCCCCCTTGGCACTGGCCCCTTTATGCTCGAGCGCTATGACGCGGGTAAAACCCTCGCCCTCAAGCGCAACGAAAATTTCTGGCAAGAAAAAGCCAAACTCTCGAGGGTGATTTTTGAATTCGTTAAGGATGAAACCACCCGCATCCAGATGCTCAAAGCGGGCGATGCTGATTTTGCAGGGGTGACACGGGCGCAGTTGGGCCAAGTTGCCGCCTTCGATGGGGTCAAAGTGGTAGACGGTTTGCCCAACTTGGGCCTAGATTTCATTTTTATGAACCAAAAGATTGACGGCACAGGCACAGGTTTCTTGGGAAGTGGAACATTAGACGGCAAAGGAATTCCAGCCGACTTTTTCAGCGATTTGAACCTGCGTAAAGGTTTGGCTGCCAGCTTCGATTACACTTCGTTCATCAACGAGGTTTTGTTGGGTAAAGCCTTCCAAAACAACACCGTATTGATCAAAGGATTGCTGGGCTACGAAGAAAAAGGCCCCAAATACAAATTTGATAAGGCGCTTGCCGCCAAATATTTCAAACAAGCCTGGGGTGGTAAGGTCTGGGAGCAGGGTTTTACCGTTCCCGTTTTCTTTAATAGCGGCAACACCACGCGCCAGCGGGTTCTGGAGATTTTGAAACGTGGGGTGGAATCGATCAATCCTAAATTCAAGATTGAGGTGCGTGAAATTCAACGCTCCGAGCTATTCAAGTTGCGCTCGAGCAATAAAATAACTCTTTCGGTGGGCAA
Source organism: Deinococcales bacterium (assembly GCA_025359705.1). Lineage (GTDB taxonomy): Bacteria > Deinococcota > Deinococci > Deinococcales > Deinococcaceae > JACMOA01. The sequence goes on from JANYFS010000504.1 coordinate 8,434, forward strand.
CTGGAGTGCCGATTATGCCGATCCACACAACTTTGCCTTCCCCTTTTTAGCCTCGAGCGGATCTTTTCCCACCATCATTGGCTACAAAAATGCCACCCTGGATATGTTGATTGACCAAGCGGTGGACGAAACCGACCCCGCCAAACGGGTCAAGCTCTACAAAGCCATTCAAAAAATCGGTTTCGACCAAGTGGTACACATTCCTTTGGTACAAACCGTAGGTTATGCCGTCAGCCGCGATTGGATCAAGGGTCGGGTCTATAACCCGATGTATGCAGGCGACTACTTCTACTTCATCAGCAAATAATTTAAATTTGAAAAACCCTCGAGCCGACCTTTTTTGGAACCGCTCGAGGGTTTTTGTATGAATCCAACTCGAATCGAGCCTAGATACAGATTCACTTAAAAAGCAATTTTTACTTCATGAATGAAATGCCCTGTGGGTGCGAACTTTACAGATGTTTGGTCGCTCGAGGGACGGGCCAAAAAGTAATCCAAAGCACTACTTGACTAGACGTGTGTTCTGATAGAATCTACCCCCAGTAAAACAAGTTTGTCATCCCGTTCTTAAATCCAGTCAGAACTGGGGTGCTATGCTTTTCAATAACACCGAATAACACCAAGTACAAAATTGGTCTGGGTGCAATATCAAAATCAACCCACCCGATCCGCAAACCTCGAGTTACACACCTATTTTTCATCACCCCTCGAGGGATGCACCAGGAGAATTCATGAAGAAAACACTGCTACTCGCTGCTCTGGCCCTTGGCGCAACCACCCTCACCACCGCTTCGGCTCAATCCAAAGACCCCACCGTGCTAAAAGTGGTCACCATCGAGGGTAATTTCGCCACCTTCGATCCTGCCTACTGCTACGACACCGCTTGCTCCAATGTCTTGTACAACGTTCTCGAGGGTTTGTTCACCTACGACGGTGACACCACCACTATTGTTCCTGCTTTGGCTGCCGAAGTCCCCAGCGTGCAAAACGGCGGCATCAGCAAAGACGGCAAAACCTATACGGTCAATCTGCGTAAAGGTGTGAAATTCACCGACGGAACCCCCGTAACCGCCGAAGATGTCAAGTACAGCATTTTGCGTACCCTGATCATCTCGAGCGACCAAGGCGCTGCGGGCTTGCTGCTCGAGCCATTTACCGGCAATGCCGATTTGCTGGCTGCTGATACCAAACTCACCTTCGAAGAACTCGACAAAATGATTACGGTCAAAGGTACCGACACCGTGGTCTTCAAACTTGCCAAGCCCTTTGGCCCCTTTATGCCCACCATGGTCGGCTTTGGCTATGTCTTCTCCAAAAGCGCTGCCCTCAAAGCAGGCGAATGGGACGGTACCGGCAAAGACTGGAAAGCCCAAATCAACAAAGATATTTCCACCAGCAAATACACCAAAGTGCAACCCGTTGGCACTGGCCCCTTCATGATCGAGCGCAACGACGAAGCCCAAGGCACTCTGATCCTCAAGCGCAACGATAGCTACTGGCGTGGCCCTGCCAAACTCAGCCGCGTGATCATCGAAGGCATCAAAGATGACAACACCCGCATCCAAAAAATCAAAACGGGCGATGCCGATTTCGGTCTGGATGGTGCATACCCTCCCGCTCTGCTCGCCAGCATCGACAGCATTCCTGGTGTGGTAGTGATCAAAAAACCTGCACTTACTTTGGCAGGCATTTTCATGAACGAAAAGATTGACGGCAAAAACACCAACTATCTGGGTAGTGGCAAGTTGGATGGAAACGGCATTCCCGATAATTTCTTTAGCGACAAGAATGTTCGTAAAGCCATTGCCGCCAGCATCGACTACGACTCTATTGTCAGAGACCTGTTGCAAAACAATGGTCGCCAACAAAGCAATGTGCTAATCGCAGGCTTGCCTGGCTACAACGAAAACGCCCCCAAATACAAATTTGACAAGGCCGCTGCCACCAAATCCTTTAAAGCCGCTTGGGGTGGAAAAGTTTGGGAAATAGGCTTTAAATTCCCCGCATTCTTCAATACGGGCAATAGCACCCGTCAAAAACTGCTCGAGATGTTGAAAAAGAACGTGGAAAGCCTCAACCCCAAATTCAAGATCGAAGTGCGCGAGTTACCCTTCAAGCAAATCTTGAAAGAAGCAGGCGGCAATCAAATGGTCATGTGGAGCGGTGGCTGGAGTGCAGACTTTGCCGACCCCTACAACTTTGCTCAACCCTTCTTGGCTTCCGACGGCAACTATCCCCGCAACATGAACTACAAAAACGAAACCTTGGATAAGTTGATTAACCAAGCAGTCAGTGAAAGCAATCCTGCAAAACGCGAACTGCTTTATGCCAAAGTCGCCAAAATGGGCTTTGATGAAGTACCTTTTGTTGCCACGACCCAAGGTCTTAGCACCTATGTTCAACGTGATTGGGTACAGGGTCGCAACTTTAACCCCATTTTGCTCGATCAGTTCTACTTTATCAGCAAGAAGTAATCCGCTAGAAGTGATCGGCACAACTTGATTTTGTAATGCGTTGAAATCTTTATGCCGAGCAGTTGCCTAATCCGCTGCTCGGCATTTTGCATTGGTTGAGATCGGCAAAACAAAAATAACATAGAAAAGCCGATCGAGGGAATATTACTGTACTTGCGAGATGTGCTTGCGAGATCTAACCGAATATAGATTAAATAAGGAGGGAATGGTGCTAACGTTTATTGCTCGGCGCTTGCTGGGTCTACCCCTAGTCATGTTTGGGGTATCTTTGTTGGTTTTTGGGGTAACACAATTTTTATCACCCGAGCTAAGAGCTACTGCTTTTATTCGTAGTGAAAAACAAATCAACCAAATTCCCACCATCATCAAGGAATATGGTTTGGATAAAGATATTTTTACCCAATACTGGATTTGGCTGAAAAATATCTTACAAGGCCAATTGGGTTGGTCTTCATCCTCTGGGCGTACTGTTGGTGATGCTATTTCAATTTACCTGCCTGCAACCGTTGAATTGGCCCTGATTGCAATTATTCCCATTGTACTCTTTGGAGTAATTTTTGGAGTGATTGCAGGGATCAATCGCAATAAATGGCCCGATCAAGTGGGGCGTATTTTCTCAATTGTTACCTATTCGTTGCCTACTTTCTTGGTCGGAATCACCTTGCTTGCTTTCTTTTATGGTCAACTTCACCTCTTTGAACCTGGACGTTTGAATACTTTGGTCAGTTTAGATGCAGGTTTAACTACAGTGGATGGTTATTTACTATTCCCGCTGATATTTAAAGGACAATGGTTTGTGGTTTTGGATCTGCTCAAGCATTTGGTTTTGCCAGTGATCACCCTAACTGTCGTTTCCTCGGGTGGATTAATGCGGGTAGTCCGTTCTTCGGTGATTGATCAGCTCGAGCAGGACTATGTACGCACTGCCAAATCTAAAGGCCTCGAGCAGCGCACCATTACGTATAAGCACGTCTTTCGCAATGCACTAATCCCTGTGATCACCTTAGTGGGAACTTTGTTCTTTGGTTTATTGAACGGAGCTATCATTACCGAAACAGTATTTAACTATCCAGGAATTGGTAGTTTTGCCGCTCGAGCCGCTTTGCAGTTGGATATTCCTGCTGTACTGGGCTTCGCGCTCTTTGCTGCCCTCGTTATTGCAGTCAGTAACTTGATTGTAGATTTACTTTATGGAGTAGTCGATCCTCGAATTCGTTATGACTAAGTTTATAACATATTTTGCGGTGATTAAAGGAGATAAATAATGGCTACAGCACTAAGTACATCGCTTTCCAGCGGAGTTAAAAAAGAGAAGAGTCGCACTGTTGCGGCTAAAGTTTTTCGCAATCCACTGGGTTGGATTGGCGCACTCATCATTGTGGTTTTTGCGTTTATTGCGCTCTTCGCCCCACTCATCGCCCCTGTCCCTGATGAAATTAAGAGTTATGGAACCACACTGACAATACCAAACCGCATGATTCAAGTCAGTTTTTCCCCGCTACCTGTTATCCCCGATGCCAAACATATTCTTGGAGTTTCTGCCGATGGGTATGACATCTTTTTTGGTCTGGTATGGGGTGCAAGAAGTGCTTTTTTGGTAAGTATTACGGTGGTAGCAATCAGTTTGATTATTGGTTTGATTATTGGAATTTTATCGGGGTACTTTGGTGGTTGGGCGGATAATGTTTTGATGCGCTTTACTGATATTATTTTTGCATTTCCCGCCCTAGTACTTTTGATTGTATTGGTCGTAGTATTCAAGGGTGGAATCATGACCATTGTATTTGCCTTTGCTGCTATTGGCTGGGGATCGTATGCACGAGTGCTTCGAGGCGAGATTTTAAAAGTTAAACGCCTCGAGTATGTAGATGCAGCCAGGTCTTTAGGTGCAAACGATTTCAGAATTATTATGAAACATGTTTTACCTAATAGTTTAACCACCCTGCTCGTCTTGGTCAGTTTGGATATTGGTACAACCGTAGTTACATTTGCGGGCTTGTCATTTATTGGTATTGGTGCGCCTGCTGGGTTTCCAGATTGGGGACAATTGATCAACTTGGCAAAGCCTTGGTTGACCGAACTCAACGAACAAGGCCAGCTTAAATACTGGTTTACTTGGGTTTACCCTGGTATCGCCATTTTGTTGTATTCGCTATCTTGGAACATGTTGGGCGATGCCATTCGGGATGCCACCGATCCTAGATCCAAGTAAAGAAATATTAAGATAAAAGAAACCCCCTCGAGTCTGTAGGGGGTTTCTTGTTATACTTATTTTTGTACTCGAGAAAAGGGTTTTTAGTTGGTGACCGCAGCGGGAATATGTGGATCGAGTTTAGCAACAAAGCTGCGCTTGGGTTGTGCACCCACGATAGTTTCGATGGGTTGACCATCTTTAAACAAAATCAGGGTAGGAATGCTCATTACACGGTATTGCATGGCAGTACCTTGGTTATCGTCAATGTTCAGTTTGCCAATTTTGAGTCGTCCTGCATAATCGTCGTTCAATTCCTCGAGGACGGGGGCAATCATACGGCAAGGGCCACACCACGGAGCCCAAAAATCGACCAAGGTATAACCTTCGGAAATGTCTGCTTTGAAGCTGGAATCACTGAATTCGGGAAGTTTACCCATGAGAAAATTCTCCTTTGACACAGCCCCATATCTGATTTGATTCCGATTTTATGCGGTTCAGAGGGATTGGAAAAGCTGTGAGAAGCGCTTGCTTCTTTGAATTATCTTAGTCCCAGTTCTCGGTAAATTTGGTATTCAAGATAACCATACCGAATAACCATAGCTTTACTTTTTAAACTACCCTCGAGGGCCACAAAAAACCTACCGCTCGAGTGAAGAAAATGTAAAGCCAGACGGGGTTTGGGGGGACTAGAATGGGGGTATGCATGTAAGAAAGTAAGAAAAAGATTTTATGGCTCGAGCAACTCATTCCCAACTCACCACGTAGACTGAAGAACAGTCCCACAAAACGAATAACGAATAACGAAAAACCCCAACGGATCACCAACAACACCCACAGGAGGCTTCACCCTATGCGATTTTCCAAAACTCTACTTCCTATGATGGCCTTACTGTGTTTGGGAGCCTCGGCGCAGCAGGCGGATTACACTTCGCTGTATGGCGGCGGAACCTTTAGCTCGAGCAAAGAAATCTCGCTCGAGTATGAGGTTAGCCGCCCCAAAACCCTGAAGATTTTTCGGGTGGGCAATCCTGAAAAACTGCTGGCTTTGGGTGGCCCCCGTGACCTCAAAGACACCGATCAGTTGCAACTGAAGCGGGTCAAAACCATTCAGATTGGCGGGGTCAAGCGCTATGCCTCGGTGAAGGTGGGCCAGCTCGAGCCTGGGTTGTACTTGGCGCAGGTGGGGGACGCGGCAACGGGCAAGGCGCTGCTGATTTTGGTCACGGATTTGGGCTTGGTGGTGAAGTACGACGGCGATGAAATGCTGACCTACACCGCCGATATGCGCTCGAGCAAAGCCAGACCCAGCGTTGTGTACCTGATGCAAAAAGGGAACCAAGTAGTTAAACTCCCCTCGAGCAATCAGGGCGTGGCCCGTTTTAAAACCCCGCTGGGCGGCAAAGAAAATGTCTATGTGGCAGCCAAAAGCGGCAACGAGTGGGTGTTTAGTTCGAGCTATGTAAATACCTGGAACCAAGAAAAAGCCAAAGTGTACCTGCAAACGGATCGCCCGATTTACCGACCTGGCGATGAGGTTTCTTTTAAAGGCATCGCACGGGAGGCCATTGGTCTGAAACCCTTGGCAGGGCAAAAAGTGGAACTGAAAATTCTGGCCCCTGATGAGACCGAAATCTCCAGCCAGACCCTGACCAGCGATGCGTATGGCGCGTTTGATGGCACGGTTAAAGTGCCACTGGACGGGCGTTTGGGCAGCTATCAATTTCGAGCCAGCATTGGCGGCTCGGATTATAGCGGATCGTTTGAAGTTTCTGTATATGTCAAGCCCGAATACAGCGTAGCCGTGACCACCCCCAAAGATGCCGTGGTGCAAGGCGGCAAGGCCAACTTTAAGATCAAGGCCGAGTATCTGTTTGGTGGCGGGGTTTCGGGGGGCAAGGTCAGTTATTCGGTGGTGAAGAATTCTTACTACCGTTACGATTACTTTGATTATTACAACAGTGATGGTGGCGAAGGCAGCAAGATCATTCAAAAAGATGATGCGGTACTGGACCAGAATGGCGAGCTGAACATCACGGTTCCCCTCGAGCGGGACAGCGTGGATTATTCGGTGTCGCTCGAGGCCAGTGTCACCGACGAAGCGCGGCGAGAAGTGGTGGGAAGTGGATCTTTGACCGCTTACCGCTCGAGTGTGGTACTGGGCGTAGAAACCTCGCAATATGCCTATAAAGTGGGCGACCCG
>JANYFS010000523.1 GCA_025359705.1 Deinococcales bacterium
AACCGCCCAGCACCCAACAGCTCGAGCGGCATGGTTTGGATGCGCCGAATCACCCGCGAGGAATTCGAGGAAGCGCTCAAGCTGTTGAAACTCGAGTTTGCCCCCAGTGTTCCCGCGTTGGTGTTGGGATAGAACAGTACCCGCCTAGCAGAGCCGACAACCCAAACAATAACCAAGGGGCTACTTTTGCCCTTTTTTTTTGGTCTCGAGGGTTGAAATCCCTGTTTTTTCCATCCCACACAAAGAATTCCCCACCCTTGAGGCTTAGTCCGCATTTAATAACGACCTTTAGGGATGTTAGATTGTAATGAACAGCACACTATGAGGAAGAAAGTACCCTCGAGGACACCCTTAAGCGCTAGCCAACTGGGTTGGAGACCGAACTTTTCGCTACTGACTTCGTTATAATATTCGGACTAAGCAGGGAAATTGAGAAAACCTCGAGCGGAACAATCTTTTTAACCCCTCGAGCTGTGTGGAATTCTTGGAAAAATGCCCCCATGTGTCTTTGTTCCCTCGAGCCTGCACCAAAACCCACCCAACTCGAGTAAATCTTTCCCTAGTACCCTCGAGCCAACACCAAAACCTACCCCAACACCCTCGAGAACCCCTAAAATTTCCATGCGTTTAGCCCTCGAGGGTATTTCTCCCTCAAGCCGACACGACGATTTAAGGGCCACCTACACCCCGTTTCTTCCTGTTTGTTTTTCCCTCGAGCGGTTATTCTCGCAAAATCAAACCACGGTCAAACAAGGCCGCCAAAATGATCGCGCTCGAGTTGCGTTGGTCTGCGTCCTGGTTGCGAATGATCACTTCGTTGATCACATCTGCCAAAATGTTGGTCGCCTCGAGCTTTAGGGCTGTCCAGCCCACCTTAAACCATAACTTCAAATCCCCAGCACCGCCCAAAAAAGCAGCCAAACAGCTTCCCAAACGACGTACCCAGCCCAGTTGTTCCCCTCGAGTGTGGCCCACAGGTGCATTCACCGCGTCAGCAACTTCATAACGGCTCGAGCTGTTTTTGAGTTGGAATTCTTTCAAACTGGGACGAACCCCCGCCGCACGGTGGCAACACCCCTCGAGCATCTCCCAGCTTTGCAGGGTTTCCTTTGAGGTGGCATTGCGTACTTTGCCCCGCCGATTGCCTGGCTTTTCCCCTGGAGGCAATTGGGCTTGTTTCTTGGCTTGCCAACCTTTGGCGGTGTATCCCGCCAAAATATCCGCCTCGAGGTCTCGCGTTCCCACCTCAAACATTTTTATGTTTCCAGGCACCAAAGGCAGGCTCATCACATCCGCGTCCAAGGTGCGCTCGAGGTCTACCCGCCAAATGTACCCCTGAGAGAATTTTTTACCGTCCAAGGTGACGAATTTTTCCCCAAAGAAAAACAAACGACGCAGGAGATCGTGATACGTCACCAGCAATTCCCCGATGTAATCGGCAGAAACCCCAATCATCTCTGCCAACTGCCACAAAGCCAAAGAGAAAACCTTACGCCCGCTCGAGAGGGCAATGGTGAAGATGATTCGCACCAAGAGGCGCACATGACCCAACATCACATCAATCCCCTCGAGCTTTTTCAAGGCACGGTGCCAGTGAAACGCGGTACGTTGGTGTTCTTCCCTAATATGATCCACCCAATGCACCACCACGGAATCTTCAACCTCGAGACCAGCAGGGGACACAGGTGTTGTAGTGCGGTACTGATGGAGGAGATGAATCAGTTTTGCTTCAAAGGCAGGATTAGCAGGCTCAAGGTTGGAAGCAAAGTACATCTCAAGAGGTAGATCCAGCTCGAGGGGTAGGGGAAGTTCAGAATCAGCACACCACTCGAGGGAATCACTAAAACCAAAAGAGGAAACGCAAAAAGGGGTATACAACTCGAGGGGAATGCTTTCCCAAACGGGTTCTTGCTCGAGGGGAGTGGCACACACCGCCTTTCGAGTGTATTTTTTCAGTTCAGAAGGCACGAACTTTTTGGGACGACGCGGAAAAAGCGCGTTCATATCCACTCGAGCGGCCCGCCCCGTGAGGTGACGTAGTTGGGCCAAGACAGGGAGGACTTTTTCAACTCGAGTTTTGGGGTTTGCCAGCATGTCCCAGAAGATTTGGGGGTCAGTGGCAGGAAGTTGGACCTGTTCGGGTTCAGGTTCTTTCGGTTTGGGTTGGAAATTGCGGTAATGCTCCAACACAGCGGGATCAATGGGTTTAGGGGACTCGACCACTCGAGCAGGTGGGGTTACTAAGGTGCGCTCCAACACGGCTTGGAATTCTGCCACTCGAGCGGGATCAGCTTGGCGAGCTTCCACAACAGGAATAGGGCCACACTCAAGGGCATTTTGAGCCAGTTCGAGGAAGGTGGGTTTAGGTGGGGAAACGGGAGTAACGACTTCAGGCAAGGCACAGGTGTGAACCGCGTTATCTGCAACCTCGAGTTCCACTATTTGCTTGAGAAGTTCAAATTGCTGGGCGAGTTCAGCCCGTCTCGAGTCTTCCTCGAGGGCTTTTTGGGTACGGTTTAGATTGGTGTTTTGCTCGAGTGCAGTGGTTGCACAAGGAGGAATTAGGGGTCTAGGCCGACCACTCGAGCTGTGGCTCGTTGAATTTGCTGACATGAAAAAGTCCTGTGGCCCCAAAAAAGAACAACATTACCGACCCTTACGGGCCGTGGTGTCCAAATGGTATTTGGGGACTTGAAAAAATAGGGCTTTGCCAGCTATCATATGCACATTGCTTTTAGTGCGTTCTGATAACTAACCTTCTCTCGCAACTTCTGTTTGGGCAAACAGGGGTTGTGTTTTTTTTGGTTTGTGAATCACGCTCGAGGGAATTTCATCTTTCCAGTGTAGAAAAGTATAACACCCCACACCCCAAAAACCCAGTACGGTTGAAACAGAATCTGGCTCGAGTGAGAGAAGATGAGGAGAGGTTTAACGTTTGAGGGTTCCACTTTGCGCCCTTTCCTGTAACCAAAGAAAAACCCACCTCGAGGGTGGGCGATATGGTTTTGTTTTGGGTTAAGCGGCTGTAGTTTTGCGGCTGCGCTCGATTCTTCGTTTGCGCCACTCGAGTTGCCCAAAACCCTCGAGCATGGCTTCTGCATCGGGAGATTCTGCAATGGTAGGCAACAAGAGATCCAAAATTTGGTTGTACCGTGCTTCGGTGAGGGTATCATCCAAGGCACAGGTTACTAACTCAAATTCCAATTCGGTTCTTAGTGTTGGGGTCATGGAATTACATCCTTTGTGCTGGATCACTCGAGGGGTAGTGGTCTGGTTTTAGGTTGCGCCCAAGCCAATCAAGGCCAACACCCCTTGCTCGAGGGAAACCATTTCAGCCCCATTCAACGTTCCCACAGTTCGCACCACTCGAGCGGGATCGATGGAACGGATGTGCATGGTCAGAGCGGTAGAGTCAGCGGGAAGTCCACCCACACGGGCCTTAATCTGTGGGGCCAGTATCCCACCTAACTTCCCTGCGGTGGTGAACGGAATCACCACATACAGCGGAACCGCACCCGATTTTCGCATGGTCTCGAGGTTAGACATCACCACACAGGGACGGGTACGGCCTTGCTCACTGCCCGTAACTGGCTCGAGGTTGACCATCACCACTGCACCCCGCTTGTAGGTGGGTGAACGCCTCACAAATGCGCCTGCTCAAAAGCGCCCAACCAAACATCCAGTTCATTTGGAGGGGTGTCTTTTTCCAGTTGCTCGAGGGTGGAACGAAGCTCTGATGTCCCAGTACCCTCGAGGGTATGTTTAGTTTCTTCGAGGGGTTGGGGTTCAGGAAGTTCCTCGAGCAAATCCACCAGCCCCACCGTTTTTCCCGTCAGCTCAGAAAGACCACTCAACACATCCCCCACGGTATCCAAGTCGATGCGTTGTTGTGGAGTGCGGGCAAGGTTATAGACCGTGTTTTGGGCGACACGCCCTTTGAGTTGTTGAACCAACCGATAAGCGGTCATGTGGTGATGGTCTAAGTACGCTCCAAGATTCAGCCTGGTCTTCATAGTTGCAGTATATAGAATCGTACCAAGACTTGACAATACTTCTATAAGTTGGTACTATAAGGCATCAAAGAAAGGGCGCTAGACCGTCGAAAGTAAGCGCCCAATCGTTGAAATTCCCCAACTCGAGGTAACTTCATGACCAGTTTAGCACCCCGCCGTCCTCTACAGCTTGACCGCCGCACCGCGCAGTACCTACACCAAGAGATCGGCAAGATCACTCGAGGGTCACATTACGAGTGGGCCAGCAAAGCGATTGGGCGCAGCATCGACAGCTTGTGTCAGGTCTACACGGATGAAATGGTGACACTGATTGGAGCGATCAACACCGCACTCAACCCCACCCAAATCGAGGCGAAACCCACCCCGACAGAACCCACACAGCTCGAGGGAAGGGCTTTAGTACAGCAATACAACACCGACCCCTCGAGTCTATCCCTAGCTCAAATCAGCGCAGCGTGTACCTACCTGATGAACGCATGAGCGACCCAAAGAACTGGTATGGAGCCGCGAACAACTATGCCAAACCTACACTCGAGCTGAAGTGGTTAAGCGTACCGCCGTACTGATCGACGAGTACCCCAACCCGCGCAGCAACCCCATTAAAGAACTGCTCGAGGAAATCGTGTGGGCGATTCGAGACCATATGCTCGCAGAATTAGAAGCCCAACACCACAACGCAAAATAATCCCACCAACTCGAGGGTGTTTCTACCCTCGAGCGAAGGAAAAAATCATGCAAAAAGAAATGCCAGCTCTCGAAACTATCTACGTGTATACCCGCGCAGAAGCAATCGAGGACAAAGTTTTGATCGATGTGAGCGAACTGGCCCGCGAAGTGGGTTTTGAGTGTCCTGTAACCATCACCGCCGCAGTATATGCCGATTGTGTGGCCTCGCTCGAGGGTGAAGACGAGACCGAACAAGGCAGGTTACGAGATGGACTGAATGCTTTACGTTCGGCAGCGTTTGGCCCGAGGGGTCACGAATCCACCTTGTTCTTTTCAGTTTGGCGAATCCCCTATATCGGTGAAGTCCCCGAGTATGTGCGCTTGAAATCAGTGCTTGGTTTTGGAGACAACGAAGAGTGGGTTATGACCATCATGGAACCCCTCGAGGACTAAGCTCCACACCTTTGGCTCGAGCAGTACCCAACGCTCGAGCCTGCACCAAGAAAAGGATGATCTCAATGACCTACGAAGACAAACTGACTGCACGCCGCGAACGACTCGAGGTTGCCACCATTAAGGCCAGAAAACGATCTGAGGAGGCATTTGATAAGGCTCGAGGAATTATCGGTGTTATTCCATTTGGTCAGCCCATTTTGGTAGACCACCACTCGGCTGGTAAACATCGGCGCGACCTCGAGCGGAGCGACCAAGCCATGCGAAAAGGCTTCCAAGAGCTGAAAAAGGCCGAAGAACTCGAGCTAAATCTTAGAGGGGTAGGACATGGCGGAATCTCGAGTGATGACCCCGAGGCGATTGAGAAACTAAAGGCCAAGCTCGAGGGAACGAAAAACAGCCGAGAAGCCAAGCGAATTAGAGACCGCATTGCAGCGCTCGAGGTACAACGCACTCGAGTTTATCGGGAATATCTGTTTGGAACGACTAAATTTGTCGAAAACGTAGAGGTAAATCGGGTACAAATCTTTTTTGATGGGAAGCCTAACTACGAAATGATCCAATTCCTCAAGTCTCGAGGGTTTAAGTGGGCGCGTTCTATTGAAGCTTGGCAACGAATGCTGAACAACGCAGGTATTCGGGCGGCTCAAGAAATTGCGGAGCGGTGTAAGACCGCAGCTTAACCCCCACACAATCCCAACTGGCTCGAGCCATACCCAAACGCTCGAGCGGCCCGGCCCGTGAGCGACCAAGCCCGTGAGCGGCCCAGCCCGTGAGGTGCTGCTGTTGGGCCAAGACAGGTGCTGCTTTAGGGTCAAGACAGGTGGCGCAGTTGGGCCAAGACAGCCAAACCAAAAGAAGAGAAACTCACATGACGGACACTCCCAGCATGACTGTAACCACCAACGAAATCCGCCACACCACCACCATTACCTTAAACCCTCGAGGACATTACCTTTACCCCGAGCAATACGGCTTTGACCGCGTTTTGTCTTGGTGCTATGTCTTGGAGCTAAAACGGCACCTGCCGGGCCAGCTCCGCTTTCAGAAAATGGAAGGTTCAGACCCCAATCTAGCCAAACCCATTTTAGAAAAAATGGCCCAAAATTCAGGTCTAGGAATGATTCATTTTCGTTGGTGCCAAGTCCAACGTTCACCCTCGAGCGGGAAACAAGAACATTTGGTTAGGGTCACAAAATATCTCGAGCTAACCCCAAATATGGTTCTTTTCTAACCCTCGAGCGTTACCCACCCAAAATCCAATCCACACATAACAGAACAAGCCACCAACCCCCGTGGTCTGCGTCTTGGACAAAGCGGCACGCCACGCGGCCTGTCCGCTTTAGGGGAACCCTATGCCCAAAATCATCAAAGGAATCGCTTTAGCCGCCCTGGTGTTGTCTCTAAACGGCTGTTACTCGAGGGCCAATACGTTTGTTGCAGGGAATTACAGCATTCGGCTCGAGTGGTTGGGGGTTCATGGTATCAAGAGTTTGAACCACGGTAAAAAACCCCAACAGGCACAGAATATGTTATGACAAAATCCCGAAAAACACCTATCAGCTCAAGCTTTTCAAAAATATCCTGTCTTATCCTCTGATTTGCGGTTTTGCCACCTAGACTCTATTTTTGAACTTTTGAAAGGTTGCCAACCATA
>JANYFS010000553.1 GCA_025359705.1 Deinococcales bacterium
TGGTACGGAGAGGCAGATTTGAACTGCCGACCTCACGCTTATCAGGCGTGCGCTCTAACCAACTGAGCTACCCCCGTATATGTGAGCGATAAGGATGGTATCAGCTTATGGGTCTGCTGTCAACTGCTTTACCGCTCGAGTCTGCGTTTTATCGTTGAGGAAAAGTGATTTCCCCTCGAGTGGGATGCCGTTTAGCCCGTTGTTCAACCCACGGGCAACAGCTTGCGAATCACTTTGGCTTTAGCCTCATCGTCGGCTTCGATGATCAGCAAAATGCGACCTTTGCGAAGTTCGCGCAAATAATCTTTGACTTCTTGTTCCGCCATACCAAACCGCTCGAGGGTAGGCCCAAGATGGCCCCCAAACATGCCGTTTAGCGAACCAATGTACAAGCCAATCAGCGAACCTGCCAAACCGCCCGCCAGCAAACCTTGGTTTAGATCATGGATCACAATGGCAGGAGCCATACCATTAAATACCAATTGCCCATAAATCCAAGCCGAAAGTAGCCCCACCCCCAAACCAGTGGCAACCCCCACAAAACCACCCGCAAAAATCCCTGCGGGGACGCTCTCCTCGGCGGGAATTCCCGTTTCACCTGCCAAATCCAGTTCGGTCACATTGTCGCGCACCACGGTATGCACCTGCGCTCGAGAGAAGCCATTACCAAGCAAACTCTCGATGATTTTTTGGGCCTCGAGACGATTTTGAACCAACCCTGCGATGTGTTGCATTGAAGACTCCTTATGGCATTTTGGAAACGATGCGGACTCGAGGTGAGGGTGAACTACAGCAGGTTTGGAATTTTGTTCCAGTATGCCACCTAGACATGCAGGTTGAGTGAACGTTTCCATACCAAAAAAATCCCCTCGAGCGAAAATCGAGGGGATCTAAAAGAAAGGTTAAGAATTTGGGGTTATCTCGGGTCTATCTCGAGGGGGGACTTTTTGGAGTTTAGTTCAGGCGAGAAAGGTTGGCGGTGACATTTCCACTGTTTTGGAAGTCAATGGTTTTGACATAGGCACGGTATCCGCTCGAGATGATCACCAGTTCGTGTGCGCCGCGAGGTAGCGAGAAGCTGAGGTTGCCTTGGTTGAGGCTGCCTTGCGAAACGCCGTCCACAAAGACTTGACCGTTATCCACGTTGGCCCGCAGGCTCACATTAACTTGCTGCGAATTGAGGGTGATGTTTTGGGTGGTGGCAACTCCACTGCGGATGGTCACGGTACCGGTGTAATCGTCATAGCCCGCAGCAGTAACTTTGATGGTGTAGGTTCCCGCGTTCAAGTCGGTGTCGAAGGGCGTGTTGCCCGCTTTACGGCCCTCGATGAACACGCTGGCATTGCGGACGTTGCTGGTCAGCTTGAGGGTTCCCGTGCGGACTTGGGCGCGAAGGGTGGCATCCAACTTCAGGGTGCGGCCCCGTGCGATCTCTACAGTGGTGATGAAGTCGTTGTAGCCATCTTGCGAAACCCGCACGGTGTGGCGACCCTCGGTGATTTCGGTGCGGCTGAGCGGGCTGATGCCTACAAAGTTGTCATCGACGTAAACATCCGATCCACTGGGGTTGCTATTGACTTGCAAGGTTCCTGTGCGAGCAGCAGGACGCGCTTGAACCACGTTATAGAAGGCGGTATCGCTGGTCCAGTTGCGGTCTCCAACGGGCGAAACCACGATGGAAAGGGCTTGAGCCAAACCATTGTTGGTGCTGATGGTGATTTCGGTCAGGCCACCGCCCAAGTCGCGTCCGTTTTTGAATTCGTTGATTTGCTCGAGGTCGAGGGGAGTTTTGCTGGCAAGGGCCAACACTTTGCTGAGGCCATACGGGGCACCTACATCAAAATTGTAGCGATCTCCACGGCTGGCATCGGGGAAAACCCGTTGCTCATTGGCTCTCAGTAGGTTGCCACCATTTTGCAAACGGTTAGGCAAGATTTGCACGATGTCACCGCTCGAGTTGACATCGAACAGATAGACATACGCGTCTTGATTGACTTTGACGTTCAATTTAATCTTTTCGCCTACGTAATAATCCGAAGCGTTGTTGCCGCTGGTGTCTTTATCGGTCCACACTTTAACTTTCAGATCGTTTTCGATGGGGTTGACGATGATGCTTTGGGCATCGATACGGGGTGCAGCCGAAGCCAGCGATGCGGCAATGATGGCGGTGCTAAGGGCGGCGGCGGTAATGCGTTTAGCAAGATTAGTCATGGTGTTCTCCTGTGGTTTGCGAGCAGTGCAGCGAGCATTGCACGCTATCGCTCGAGAGGTTAGGGTTTAGAACCTGAAAGCTGGTGG
>JANYFS010000605.1 GCA_025359705.1 Deinococcales bacterium
ACACCAGCCCACCGCTGGCAAATTGGTTTTGTGAAAGGGCTTTTTTGGCCTCCTCGAGCATCATATGAAAAAAATCAGACATGGGTTTCCTGTGCGAGCCTTTGGGCGCTCGAGTGTGTGTTTGAAAGGGTTTTGAAGTGAATAGTGAAAGCGAAAGACTAAAAAGATCCACTCGAAATAGTCTCGAGTACAGACAAGAGTTTAGAGGTTCACTCGAGTTCTGAAATCGGCAAAATGGCGTATTGATTTACTTGGTGTGGATTTAAAAACTTGGCTCTAGGGGTTTGATTTGAAAGTGTGCCTGATTTATAAGAGTTGCTCAATTTTAAGTTTAAATTGGCTCGAGTGCAAACTTAATTTAAAAAGTGTGAGCCGAATAACCTCTAGCCCACTCTTTAAATCGATTAAATTAACATCAATTTTGAAAACACAATTTCAACAAATGTTGATTTATTCATGAATACCCCTATAATCTATGTTTTGACAAAAAAAGACTGAAAAACCTCAATATACTTTCAAGAAATGTATACTTCTTCAGAGCATTCTAACTAAAAAGCTCGAGCCTGACTATCCCAACCGTCAGACTCGAGCTTACTTCTTTACCTTTTAAATTCTAAACGTGTAACCAGTGGGCCACACTGTGCTGCGCTCGAGTTTGGGTTTCACCGCTGTCCACCACATGACCTTTTTGCAAGACATAAAAATGATCGGCAAATTCCCAAGCAAAATCCAAATACTGTTCCACCAAAACCACCGCCACCTTCAGCTCGAGGCGTACCACATTGAGCGCCTTGTGAATCTGCTCCACAATATTGGGTTGAATGCCCTCGGTTGGCTCGTCGAGCAGCAACAATTGTGGTTGGGTTACCAGCGCACGCGCAATGGCAAGCTGTTGCTGTTGCCCACCCGAAAGATTGCCACCTTTGCGGTCTTTCATATCGCTGATAATCGGAAAGAGATCAAAGATATAACTGGGCAATTGGCTTTCTTTAGAGGTTGCTTTGGTACGCCCCGACAATGCAGATAAACCGGTTAGTAGATTTTCATGCACCGTCAAATGTGGAAAAATCCCCCGACCTTGAGGCACAAAAGCCATCGACTTTCTGGCCCGCATATAAGCAGGCGAGCGGCCTACCTGTTCGCCCGCAAAAACAATATTTCCCGAGGCCAAAGGATGAACCCCCATCATGGTACGCAGTAAAGTGGTTTTTCCCACTCCATTGCGACCCAAAATCGCTACCGCGCCGTGTTCTGGAATCTGCATCGAAATATCAAATAGCACTTGGCTACTGCTGTATTTGGCACAGACTTGCTCGAGGGTCAAAATACTTTTAGTGCTACCTTGGGTATTGTCTTGGGTGTTGCTGGTTGTGGGTTCAAGCACGGGCATGTTCCCCCTCCTGTTTGGCCCGGCCCAAGTAAATCTCTTGCACCGAGCTGTCGTCGCGGATTTCTTGTAAGCTGCCTTGTTTAAACAAAGTACCCATGTGTAAAACCGTAACGGGAGCCGCCAAGAGTTCCACAAAGCTCATATCGTGGTCAATCACCAACACACTGTGTTCACCTGCCAAAGATTGGAGTAGGGTGGCAGTTTGGGCCGTCTCTTGCGCGGTCATGCCCGCAGTGGGTTCATCGAGCAGCAACAATTTAGGTTTTTGCACCAAAACCATGGCAATCTCGAGCCACTGTTTCTCGCCGTGCGAAAGTTGAGAAGCATTGCTATCCATCTTCTCGAGTAAGCCCACCTGGTTTAAGACCTGCTCGATATCGTCGGCTTCGTGGGTAGCACTGCGCCCAAACAGGCTCGAGTACCATTGTTTGTTACGGCGTACCGCAATTTGCAAGTTTTCTTTAACAGTCAGGGCTTCCAAAACCCCAGGAGCCTGAAATTTTCGACCAATACCCAAGCCCACAATCTTATGCTCACTCAATTTTTGAATTTCGCGGCCTTCAAATAGCACTTTACCGTGTTGTGGACGCACTTTGCCGATAATGGTATCGCACATGGTACTTTTACCTGCACCGTTAGGGCCAATTACCATGCGAATTTCACCTGCGGCAATCGAAAAGTTTAGACTGTTCAGTGCCTTAAAGCCATCAAAAGACACCGTAATATCTTGCAGCTCGAGCAGGGGACTCATGCTTGTTCCTTTTGCAATTCCACTCGAGGGCTAAGTTTAGGTTTAAACACTTTACTTAAGAGTGGCTCGAGGGTTCCAATAATGCCTTTGGGCATATAGACCGCCACCAAAACAAACAATCCACCCATCACATAGAGCCAACCTTCG
Organism: Deinococcales bacterium; assembly: GCA_025359705.1. Taxonomy (GTDB): domain Bacteria; phylum Deinococcota; class Deinococci; order Deinococcales; family Deinococcaceae; genus JACMOA01. The sequence goes on from JANYFS010000605.1 coordinate 2,289, forward strand.
GGAAACAAGGTGGAGATCTTATCTTGCAAGAAGTTGACCAACACTGCACCTAAAATGGCACCACCCAAGCTTTGACGCCCTGCCAGTGCCACCCAAACCACAAACAGAATCGAGTGCGAAGTATCGATCATCTGTGGGCTGATGGTTCCTTTGTGCAAGGCATATAGTGCACCCGAAATGCCTGCCAGCATTCCCGAAAAAGCAAAAGCCACGATTTTGTAATCGCTGGTGTCATAACCCAAAAAGCGCACGCGATTTTCATTATCCCGAATCGCCAAAAGTACCTTACCAAAATGGCTTGTCAGAAAAGCTTTAGCTCCCAAGTAGCAAAGTACCACCAAAACCAAAGTAGCAAAATACAACTGATTGCGAAATTCGGGAGTACGCAGATCAATACCCAAAAAAGTATGGTAATCGGTTATTCCGTTGGTTCCGCTGGTATAGGGCTGTGCGCCGTTGAGCAGGGTAACAAAAGCTAAAACCAAAGCCTGGGTGATCAATGAAACATAAACTCCAGTAATGCGGCGCTTGAATACCACCATGCCCAAAAAAGCAGCAAATAGCGTGGGCAAAATAACCACCGCACACATCGCAAACCCAGGATTTGTAAAGGGCTCCCACCACCACGGCATATGCTCGAGGCCGTTATAGAACATAAAGTCGGGGAGTTCACCTTTGGGTGTCGCTACCAATTTAAGGTGCATGGCAAGCGCATAACCACCCAGTCCAAAAAATAGACCTTGGCCCAAACTAAGCATTCCGCCAATACCCCAAGAGATGGAAATGCTCATGGCAACCAAAGCCAAAGCCAGAAATTGACCCATCAGGCCCACGTTATAGCTACTGAAGACCAAAGGAACACAGGCCAAGAGTATAAAAGCCACACCAATCAAGATCCGCTTAAGTAACATAAATCAAGCCTCCTCGAGACTGCGACCACGCTGTGGAAAGATGCCTTTGGGTCGCAATTGCAAGAACACAATCACCGCAACCAAGGCCACCACTTGCGATAATGATTCGGTGGTCAGGCTCGAGGCGATGGCACCAACCATCGCTACCAACAGAGCTGCCAATGCAGTTCCCCACAAAGAACCCATACCGCCCAGCATCACCACCAAAAAAGCCCCAATAATATAGCTCGAGCCAACTGTAGGAGTCACCGAAGAAATCAGGGCCATACCCACCCCTGCAATACCCGCCAAACCCGAACCAAAAGCAAAGATACTCATATCGATTAGCTTGGTATTGATCCCCAAGCTCGAGGCGATTTCGCGGTTTTGATTGACCGCACGAATATTTAAACCAAAGCGGGTTTTAGAAATCAGGGCAATGGTAGTGAGTAAAACCACGATGGCTAAGATAAACACAAAAATCCGCACATGCGGAATACTGGTTTCTCCCAAAATCCACTGGCCCGATAGCCAAGAGGGAGCATTCACAGGAACACCCGTAGGGCCAAACAATTGCCGTGCGCCCTGTTGTAAAATCAAACCAATTCCCCAGGTTGCCAGCAATGTATCTAGGGTTCGCCCATACAGCTTACGAATCACCAAAAACTCGAGCAGTACCCCAAGTAATGCCGTCACCACAAAAGCAGTGGGAAAAGCCAGCCATAAAAAGTTCTCTGGCCCCATCACTCGAGTGCAAAAATAGGTGACATAGCCACCAATCATCAGCAGTTCACCGTGTGCCATATTGATCACACGCATCAGTCCAAAACTTAGGGCTAAACCAATCGCTGTAAGTAGCAAAATGGAACCATTAGAAAACCCGTTTACCAACTGATCCAACAAAAATACAATGGTCACGCTTCTACACCCCCCCCAAAAAAAGATTCCCCTCGAGCGCATTCTCAATTTAGTATCATGCTGCTCGAGCGCAATCATGCTTTATTACCCCCGTTACCCGTTACCCGTTACCCGGTACCCGTTACCTGCTATCCGCGAACTAATCAAAAATATAAAAGAAATCTACACACATAATCCCATGTAGGGGCGGGTTTAAAACCCGCCCTATTTCGCCAATACTAATGCCAAAATGTCCAATAAAATAAAAAGGATAAAAAATATTGCGCTTTCTGTGGCTTTAAAAGACATTCAGATTATTGCATTTGAGTGTAATACAAGATTTCGCGTATTGGGCGGGTTTCAAACTTTAATTTTTTTATAAGTTTATTTCAATTCATTTTTACAGACTCGAGCGATAAATTTAGATGGAAATTCCGATTCTACTGGATGCACAATGTGCCATGAGTAAAGTATTCATGGCACATCATCATAAGTATTAAATTTTTAAGAAATTGTTTTTAAATGGGGCATTTTTTGCCTGGGAAAGCCAAGGCATCATAAGGCTCGGGGGTAACTGCTTTTTTGGAATCCCAGATGATTTTAAATTGTCCACCTGCACCAGATTCGCCCACATATACAGTTTGGGTGATCGAGCCGTTGGCTTCTACGCTAATTTTGCCCATAGGGGTTTTGTCCAAGGTGATGCCCACAATGGCTTTGCGAACGGCAACGGGATCAAAGCTCTTGGCTTTTTCCACAGCGGCTTTCCACAGATACACGTCGATATATCCGTGAATCATCGGGTCAGTAATCACTGAATCTTTGCCAAATTTGGCTTTGTAGGCCGCAATAAATTTGGTGTTGGCTGGGTTTTTCAGGCTTTGAAAGTAGTTCCAAGCCGCATACTGACCACTCAGCAACTGAGTACCAATGGCCTGGGCTTCTTGTTCAGCAATGGAGAAACTGACAATGGGCAGGGTTTTGGCAGTGTAACCCGCAGCTTGATATTGCTTGAAGAAGGCTACGTTGGAATCCCCGTTCAGGGTGTTGATGATCACTTGGGGTTTAGCTGCTTTGATTTTAGCAATCACCGAACCAAAGTCGGTGCCGCCCAAGGCTACGTATTCTTCGCCCAAGACTTTACCGCCGTCTTGAAGAATATGCTTCTTGAGTACCAAGTTTGCAGTGCGGGGGTAAACATAATCGGAACCCAGCAAGAAGATGTCTTTGTATCCTTTGCTAAAAGCCCAGTCCAGTGCGGGCAAAGCCTGTTGGTTGGGTTGTGCGCCCGAGTAAATGATGTTGGGGCTGCACTCGTTACCTTCAAACTGCAC
>JANYFS010000634.1 GCA_025359705.1 Deinococcales bacterium
GGCTGCGCTCGCTGTCTTTTGTGCAGGAAGGGCCAAATGGCCTCAGTCCGCATGAGCTGTTGCGAGATGTGATCCACCGCGATCTGCGCTGGCGCAACCCCGATTGGAATGCCCTACTCCACCGCAGAGTACGCCACTACTACACCAAACGCTTGCTCGAGGCCAGAGGCAGCGAACAGCAACGGGTTTTGCTCGAGGATGTCTACTTGCACCGCCTGAACCCGATGGTCAAACCTTTTTTGACCTGGGGTGAGTTTGGCGCGGCCTATTCCGAACCCCTCAAAACTACTGATCAGCAAGGGGTACTTCAACAGATCACCGATTTTGAGGGCGAACAGGAGCGGAAAACCGCACTACACTGGCTCGAGCGTTTCCCCCAAGGCTTCACGGTCTACCGCGATGCCCAGGGCAGTCTGTCAGGGGTTTTGGTCAAACTCGAGCTGTCCCAAATCAGTCCAGAAGACCTCGAGCGCGATCCTTTTGTCCGCTCCCTCAGCGACTGGCTGGCCCGACAAGGCGGCTTGCAAGAAGGTGAAACGGCTTTGCTGTTTCGCTATTGGCTCTCTCGAGACGAGGGCCAAGGGGTCTCCAGCGTGCAGAGTTTGATTTTTATTCAGGCAGTGCAAGCCTATATTTCCACCCCCAAAATGGCCTGGAGCTTTTTTGCGGTATCCGATTTCGAGTTCTGGCAACCCGCCTTCTCCTACATGGGGTGTCGGGCGGTGGCCCTCGAGGGCGGTGGCGCACAGCGTGGAGCCTACGCTCGAGACTGGCGCAGTGGAGGCATCCCCGCTTGGTTGGAAATGCTGGGCGAACGCGAACTGCTCACCGAAAGCCTGCCGCTGGAGGAAACCCCGCTCAGCGAACGGATGGTCATGCTCAGCCAGCCCGAATTTGAAGTTGCGGTTCGCATGGCCCTCAAGGATTTCACCCGCCCCCACGCGCTCGCCAAAAATCCTTTGATGCACTCGAGGCTACTGGGGGGTGCAAATCCAGAAAACAGCAATCAATCCAGTAATCAACCCAACAATCAACCCACCAGCGCCCAGCTCCGCAAACTGCTCTGGAACACCGCTCAAGAACTGAAACTGAACGCTCGAGAGGTTAAATTGTACCGCGCCCTCGAGCGCACCTACCTCGAGCCTGCCGACACCCAAGAGCTGGCGGCGGAATTGCTGGAGCTGCCCTTTTCCACCTACCGCCGCCACCTGACCCAAGGCATCGAGTGTTTGGTAGAGCGGCTTTGGGCGCTCGAGTTGGGGCGGGGTTAGCACTTGGCTTTGGATGATTTTTTGGGTTTGCTTGACATTTACTCGTCATTTGCTGAAGGGCTTCGGAGGCTCTTGGGATACCCATCACCCTCGAGTGAGCAACTTTTGAACTGTGAAATGATTTGTCAACGGCGTTAGTCTTGGATCGAGCGTAAAATCTTACTCGCCTTTTACCCAATGGAGATGACCATGCCTGACACCCAACCTGCTAACCAAAATTCCCCTCGAGCCGTGATCGAACGCTTGTTTGTCGCGCTGCAAGCTCGAGACCTCGAGACCATTTCCCAATGCTTTTCCCCCGATTATCACGGTAGCGACACTGGAACCTTGGCCCCACTCGAGCGCCGCGAAGATGTGCTGAAGATGTTTGGTTTATATCTATTAGCCTTCCCCGATTTTCAATTTGAATTGCTCGAGGTGATTACCGAGGGCCACCGTTTGGTGGCGGTTTGGACGGCCCAAGGCACGCATCAGGGGCCACTGTTAAACATTCCCGCCATGCACAAACCCAGCAAGCTCGAGGGAACCTGGATCGCCACTGTGCAAGCGGGCGTATTGACCGAAGGTGCTTTGCGTTGGGACATGGCGAAGTTGCTGCGCGATCTGGGTTTATTGCCACTGTTGCCCTCGAGTTAAATTGGAGTGCCACAGAATTTGAACCCTCAAAAGTGGTTTTTTTTGGCTTTTTTGGCTTGAGTCTAAACCGAGAACCAGATTTATGATTTTTTACCTATCATCACTTATTTTGAGATTTTGCGGGTTTTGTCGATTTTCCCTAAGGATTAGGGACGAAATACTTCCGTATTTGATCTCGGGAAATATCTGTCACCCTGAGTGTAACGAAGGGTCTAAACACGCACTGAGTCGAGATGTTTCGTTACGCTCAACAGGACAGGACAAACTCTTGAAATCAGGAAATAATTTCATCCCCGTTCCTAAATATGCCTGCCTACCTGAGTCGTTACGATTTTAGATTGGATTCGGATTGCTGAAGAGTTGTGAATTTAGAACTGCTCGAGGGGATGCCGATTCACATCTTTGTACAGCAAATAGCTCGAGGGGGTGGCTCCCAATGCACCAAACCACTGGGGGCAATACGGAGCCATATAAATCACATCGCCAGCGGTCACGGGGTAAAAGTGATCGCCCAATTTATAAGTTCCCTCGCCGCTGAGCATCAGTAAACCGTGTTCCATCACATGAATTTCCACCAAATGCAGGCTCGAGCCAGCGGGGTAGCTCATCAGGTTGACTGCAAAATCGAAGCGGGGGTCGTCTGGTAGCAGCATTTTGACCATTACCGTTTCGTTGCCGATCAATGGTGTTCCCACAATATCCGCCACATTTCCCCACAGCATTTCGGGAGCCTCGAGTGAGTCCGTTTCCACAAAAGGTTTCTCGAATACGGTGGCAACTGCGCCCAATTCGCTGTGCAAAACATGCTCGAGGTCGGGGGGAAGGTAGGCGTAACCACCCACGTTTAGGGGATGGCTTTGGCCTTCAGTCTCGAGGGTGAGGGTTCCGCTCGTCACATAAACCACACGGCTCGAGCCTTGTGGTGCAGGGCCAAAGCGCCCGTCTGCCTGCAATTCGGCAGTGTACTGTACAAAAGCCGCCCCACACTGCGGCGCAATATGCACAATGCAGGTGGCTCGCACAAAGCCAGGCAGCGGCGAACGAATGAAGCTATCGGGGGTCAGCAGCATATGGTTGGGTTGGACGCTCGAGCGGGTTTGGCCTAAATGTTGCATGTTTTAGAATACTCTACACGGGGTGCTAGAATGGAAGAACATGGCTCGAGTGAAAGTCTTTTACAAGGTGGATGATGATAAGCGAACTTGTTCAACTCATTTCAGTTCCAAAAAATCCAATTTTTAACGTCAATTCACAATCAATAGCCGAATTTTCAAGTCGCTTGGGAATTAATTTTCCAAGCGACTATCTCGAGTATTTAGAAGTATATGGAAGCGGTTTACTTGCGGACTTTTTTCACATTTTTAACCCCAATCAGCCTTATGAACATAGCTATGAATACGATTTATTGAAGGCTGAAATGCAAGAAGGGTATCTTGATATAAAATCGGAATTTCCTCAACTTTATCCATTTGAATATTACCCATCACAATATGGCATTTTACCTTGGGGTCGCACTTTAAATGGAGATGAGTTATATTGGTATATCATATCCAAAGATCCTAAAACTTGGCAGGTGATTGTTTGGCAATCGCATAGTCCAAATTATTGGTTATATCCTATGAATATGACGCAGTTTCTAATAAAATTGATAGCAGAAGAATTAGAATGCCCAGCATTTTCGATACTAACTAGTAAAAAATTTCAACCTTGGCAAATCTAGTGAACGAAAATGCTTTCAATCAAAAGTCGTCATACTTTGGTGCCACTTGTAAAAATTGAGCAAAACTATCTCTGGAACACTTGGACACCCTCGAGCCTACCTAAACCTACCCCTTCTCCCGCAGAGAATGCACCATTTCCCCGCCCCCCTCGAGCAGAATCTTGCCATTTTGGTAGACCACCCGCCCCCTCGAGAGGGTGGCCTGCACTTTGGCCTGCATCTGGTGG
>JANYFS010000042.1 GCA_025359705.1 Deinococcales bacterium
CAAATCGTCAAAGAGGCTGATTTAACCTACATCATGAACCGTTTAGGCGAATTCCGCGATGACAACCGCATTGGTATTGAGGGAACCCTGCACCGTGTTTCAGTGATGCGTGATGAAAACAAATCCCCCACAGGTCTGACCATCCGTTTTGCACGGGCGATTTATGGGGTTGCCGAATGTCTCAGATCCCTACTCCTCTCGAGCCAAGGTATTTTGGTGGTAGGCGCTCCAGGAACGGGTAAAACCACACTGCTGCGCGATATTGTGCGGATTCTTGCCGAAAAGCTGCAAAGTGGCCTGGTGGTGGTGGACACCAGTAATGAAATCGGGGGCGCGGGCATGATCGCTCACCCGATGTTGGGATTGGCCCGTCGCATGAAAGTTCCTTCTAAAGCAGTGCAATACGCCATCATCCTCGAGGCAGTGGGAAACCACGGCCCTGACACCTTGGTGATCGACGAGATCAAAAACGCGCTCGAGGTGGAGAGTTTATTGGATGTCAGCCAGCGCGGGGTCAATTTAGTCGCCACCGTTCACGGACGCAATATCCACCAACCGATTCGCAACCGTGTCATCAACCCATTACTGGGCCTTCCCAACTTAATCAGCGGCGAACTCGAGAGCGAACCGATATTTGAGACTGCGGTAGTGGTGGTGGAAAAAGGGCTGTATCACGTCTATACCGACTTGGTAAACACCATTCCACGCCTCACTCGAGGTGAATTCGTACCGCCAGTCGTTTTCGACATTCGCATACCCGCAGCCGCTCGAGAGCATGTCTTAGCGGTGTGATGCGCTCGAGCGGGAAAAAGGTTGGCTCGAGCGAGAACCCCTAAGAGGACATTCCTCAAGCAAGGGACGAAATCTGTAAAAACAGCCCGCAAGCACACTCGAGGCATTGCAACCAAACTCACAGGAGGGTAAGATGCAGTTTAGGAGGATTTGCCCACCGTAGATTACGGGCTAAAAATGAAAACGCCCAACGCTACCAACGTTGAGCTTGACTTAGAGCCTCTATTCGATTTTCGCGTCACCAGGCGCATTAAGGAAAATTTAGCAGTCTTCAAAACTCAACATAACTTAGTTAGGCTTTCGTATTTGCGGACAGCCTCGGGGTTTTCCATTGCCCGATTAGGGTCAGGATACCCGATTTTGTTCCTTTCTGCAACACTGACAGGTAATCATTCCATGACAAACATAACCTCACCTATTGAGGCGGCTTTTGCCGTACCTCACGCCGACCCCGTATTTCCCAAAAACCCACAGCTCGAGGGCATTTCCCCTTTCGAGCAAGCTCAAGAGAAAGCCGCACAGACTCGAGCCAAACTGAAGGCACAAGCCGACCAACTTGGAATTACACCCGCCCAAGCCACCACCCTCGAGCCAAAAGAGATACAAAAACAACCGACCCTCGAGCGCTTCCAAAAGATGGCAGATGAAGCCTTAGAGAAGCGTCCAGTAGCCCAACCCACAGTTGAAACACCTTTTGAAGAAGAGAAATACCCCACCCTCAAGAAGGATTTTTTAGCTTTTGCCGCAGAGGTAGACGCACAACACTGTCTCGAGCAAGAAAACGACTTTATCGAGATACAACGCCAGTTCAAAGCAGAACAGGAACTCGAGGATGACGGCTTGATGGATCTTTTTGCCTCGAGAAGTGTGTTCACCACTGAAGATGAAGCGCGGTATGAGGCATATCACCAAGAACAAGTTGAGAACCAAGTGCAAGCCGAGCAGGTGCAGTGCGCTGAATACTTGGCACAAAATGCCTTTCCCGTTCCTGGCCCTCGAGCATTAAGTACCAAGAACAAAGCCCAACTCGAGGAGGCGGATCGTCGCCGTGCGGATAAGCTGGAACTCGAGCGGATCATCACAGGGCAAGCTGGGCCTGTTGCCATCGGGAGCAAGATCACCGACCAAATGAAGGCGCAGCTCGAGGCTCAAACCTCTTGTCCAATCAGTGATGAAGACCATGCAATCGAAGCGACCTTTCAGCAAATGGCCTTGTTTTTGGATGCCCCCCAAGTGGCCCAGTTGGATTTAAAGTTTCACTGGAACCGCGCCAAATACCTGCTCGAGCCGATTAAAACCGAACTCAAAACTGCTTATGCGCCTACTTTAGTGGTGT
>JANYFS010000045.1 GCA_025359705.1 Deinococcales bacterium
GCGTTCATGGCATCCACACCTTCTTTAGCCACTTTAAGCTCGGTTCCAATCTTCATAAAACCAAAGACGGGAATCAAAGAGAGTGCAGTACCAAAATTATCCATAGCCTCAGCCATTTTGGTAGTAATATCCCCACCTACACTCGCTTGGCTATAGCCAATCATGCTGCCCCACGCATGGCGCATGGTTTGTTGCCAGCCATTGTTCGGCTTAGAAAGATTGAGCGCAACCGTGCTGATCACGCAATACACCAATGCCACAAACATTTTTGCATTGTTTTTTTCCATCAAGGCTCGAATGATTTTGTACGTCACCACTGCCAAAATAAACGCTCCAGCCAAATGAACCGCACCACTGGTAATCCCTGTGTTGTTGACTCGAGCCTCAAACTCATTGAGCCATTTCATCGGATCTGGAACCGCGTTAAAGAGGATGCTCGAGGCAGGGGTTCCAGCGGGTACTCCTGGGGCGGGTGGGGTAGTGGTGGTGGGCGCGGCCTGCACTACCCCATTCAAGATCAGAAAAAATAAGGTGGAAAGTAGAGCCAAGAAGCTGTTCTGTACGCTGAAAACACGCTTAAGCATTAAGCACCACTTCCCGTACCTGTTCCACTCGTACCAAAAATCACTTTAAAGGTGTTTTTCAGTGCATTGGCGTTGGCCCTTGCCTCACTGACTTGATCCCGCATTTTAGAGACCTCCTGCTCGAGTGCATAAGCCACGGTATTGGCCTCGTCCAAGCGCTGCTTCTGCAACGTCGTTACCAAAGCGGTGAGTTGCCCTGTACTCAAGGAATTTTGCACCGCAAGTTCAGTCAATTGCTGCGCTAACCCTGCGGTTCCCATCGCTTCTTGGCGCATCAAACTGGTGATGGCATTGACTGTAAGTTCGGTTTCTTCCCGTGTGGAAAGTGCGGTTTTTGCTTTTCCATCCAACTCGGCAGCAGTCCCACCTGGCTTTGCTACCTCGAGCGCAGCGGTACTCAGTTGGTTGGATGTGGATACTGCACCATTTGCCGCATCCTTGGACAGTGAGGCGTTATAGACCGCTTGAGTGGTAACAACTGCCGACTCTCGTGCTTCGTTGGCATTGGCCTCGAGGGTACGCTTTAAGCCTGGAGACGCGCCAATAGCAATCATGGCTTCATCGGTAAATCGGTTCCAGTTGAGGAACGTATCGTGCGCTTTATTGCCCGCATCTGTGACCACTTTGGAGACTGGTTCAATCCCCTTGGAAATCGCCGCGCTGAGATCTTTGGAAAGGTTGCCCAGCCCAACATCCATATAGGGCAACAACCAAGTATTCATGGTGGATTCAAAAATATCTGACCATTGCCCATTCAAGAGTTTCTGGCTGGTGCTATCGAGAAAGGGTACCATTGCACAAAACTCTTTGATGTTGGAGGTTAAATCCTTCAAACCCTTGGGAATCAAGCCTGCAATGGTACTGCCAACCCCTCCACCTACCCCCCCATTGGCTACGCTGCTGGCAGTGCTATTCCATTTGCAGATATCTTGGCTAAGATCGAATAAACCTTTGAAGGGGTTGTGATTGGTGGTGCTATTGGTGGTGCTTTGAGCGCTCGAGCTAGCTGCGACAAGCACCACCCCCAAAGTCAAAATACGTAAGCTCGAGTGAAGGTGATTAGGTTTTGCCTTATAGATCAAGTAGATACCACTCATGCGGCTGCCTCCTGTTCTTTGACCAGTTGGCGAATGGCCGCAACAATATCCCCGTTTTGCTGCTCGAGCGCACGGTTGCGTAGGGCATCGTGCAGCGGATTGCTCGAGCACATCCAACCCTCGAATTTGGAGGTACGGTTTTGCACGATTCCACCCTCAAAATGTCCACCCACCTTGATATAGGCCAGAAACTCGCGGTAATCGGTATTGGAACCATCGATAGTCAACATCTCTTTGATGGTGCGTTCAGGAAGTTTGAGCAGTTCTGCCAAAACCAGTCCATCGTTATCCACACGACCTACAAAGAAATAACTGGCGTTCTCCAACAAACCGGTAAAACCCAGAAAGGCTTTTAGGGTTTGAGCAATAGCGTAGGTAAACAACCCGTATTTGCGCCCTTCGCAGTACAAACTGAGGATGAGCTGTTTGGCTTTTTCGATTTGGAGCAAGGCCCAGGCCTCGTCGAATATCAACAGCTTCTTCCTGGAGCGTTCCAGTTTGGCCTTCGACCAAATCATGTTGGAGATCATCAAAACCGTGACCTGCTCGAGCTGAGGATAGTTTTTCAATCCCGATAACTCAAAGCAAATACAATCCCCATCCAATGTGATGTTGGTGGGTGCGTCTAAAAAACGCCCATATAAGGAATCCCCAGTCCAGCTCTCGAGCTGTAAAGCCAGTTCCCGTGCAATCAGTTTTTGATCCGCGTCAATGGTGTTTCCACCGACTTTCTCGAGCTTTTGTAGGGTTCGCTTGAAGTTGGAGAGATAGATAGGTTCAAAATGAACAATTTTCTCCCTAGTGATCGGGTGGCTGCGCTCAGAGGTGTTGCGAGCATAGGTTTGCTCGATTGCCGCCATCATGATCGCGTCCTCGATAGACTCGCGTATTCCACCTGTCGCGGGCAAAATGGTACGCAGAATCCCCATCACGGTCATGGTCTGTTCATCGTCGGGGACATACTGACCCTCGGGCAGATCAAAAGGGTTAATGCTCACATCAGGACTGATCATCACATTGGTTCCACCCACTGCCTCCACCAAGTTGACATAGGACTTACCACGGTCAATAATCCCTACCCAACCTTTTTGACACAGCACACTAGCCACCATGGTCTGTGCCAAAACACTTTTTCCCCCGTTTGAAGCAGCCACAATAATCCCGTTGTGATTGACCGCTCGAGGATCAAACAAATCAATACAGGTTTCATTGCCCCAACGGTTGGTAAACATCAGCATCGGATTCTTAGGACTTCCCTTCCAAGGCGCGGAGAAACAAAAAAAGTCCGCTCCATTACGCTCGAGCAGTTGTCTTTGGTAGGGGTTCGTTCCACCCCCAAAGGGTAAAAGATGCTCGAGGTACAAGAGTACATTTTGAATACTGCCCACCAAAGGCATGGTTCCACCTAAAGTGGAAAATTCCGAGACTACAATTTCTTTGAGGTACTGCAAGTATTTGGGGTCATCCCCCATCAAAACCACAGTACAGGCCACTTTGAACACATGGTCGCCACCTTCCATAATGGATTTCACCACCTGCTCGAGCTGTCCCTTGGATACCGCGTCCGATGGGTCAGGCGGCATCTCCCCTTTTTTGTCTGGTGTAGCTACCGTGCGGTACGACCTTTTGAGGTTTCGCATGGTCACACCGTCTTTCTCGTGGGTGAAATCAGTGATCAGGTAGAAATTGGCCTCACCCAGTTTGTGCAACAGCCGATCCATCATGCCAATTTCAGTCGATTCGGGATGACCTAGCAAGGTCACTGTACTGATGTAGCTATCCCCCATCTTCAACCGTTGTTCGCTGGTATTGTCCAACTCACACGCCACCACCTGACGGCGCAAGGTGTTGAAATGCAGCGAGTGATCCCGCTCGAGCGCAGCGGCGGGCGCATACTGCCGATCTTCCATCCCTCGGTATCTGGGTAGTTTCGCTCCTGCCAGTTGCGGGTTCAGATACCTAAAAATCAGTTCAAAAACCTGCTGGTTATCCATTGCAGTGGCCTGATACCGTGCAATGGCAAGCTGTTGGATGATACGGTTACGAATATCAGTAGCCGCTTTTTGGTACTTCTCCATCTCGAGTTCGCTGTAAGCCATCTTTTTGGAGATTTGTTGGGTGGGGATATTCACCAACAAAAAGAATCTCCACTGGCGTGTCCCCCCTTTAGCTTGAAGACCCCTAAGCAACTTGGCCCGTTCATTCAACATTTCATTCAGCACATCATTGTCACTTTGGTTGTACTGCACGTATTCTTGAACCTTTGAGGTGGTTCCACCCACCACTTCAGTGATCAGCCGTGCGCGGCAACCTTGGGGAACACCCATTCGCAAAACATTTTTAATCGCCTTCCAAGCACCCTCCAGCTCAAGTTCACTGTAAAACTGAGTGGAGGGGACTTGAATTTCTACACCAAATTCCATTCCTCCTTGGCGCAGGTAGACAATCCCCTGCTCGAGTTCCCAGTAGGGAAGCCGTTCGGTTAGTGAGTTGTCCAGCATGTGCTGATTGGATACCGAAAAAGGAATTTTAGGTGGGGGTGGAATAAACATTTTAACCAGACGGCTCAGTGCACTCATGGCAACTCCTGTTGAAAAAAGCCCCATGCGGGGCTTGGTTTGGGTTGGCTTAGGTATTTAGAGCATTTCCCCGTGTAAGACACTCTATTTTTGACCATGCTCGAGATGGAAAACGGATCACAGGATCATGGACAACCGTTCTAGTCCTCCGTGCGTTGATACTCGAGCCACAGCGGTTTGGTTTCAGGATCCCGAGTCACGTACATGTAATCAGGAGCCTGCATCCAGCGGATAAAATCGCGCACATATCCAGGCGGGGTATTTTCCCGAAACCAAGTAGCAGCAAACAGTAACCCAAGCGCAACCCCTGCTTTTGCCAGCCAACGTACCGGTTCCCAAGGAATCCAAAAAACCACCGTATCCCCAATCGACATAAAGAACATCATGGCAATCATGATGTCTTTGATATCGAACCCAAAAGGCTTGATGTCATGCTCGAGCGCAAAACAGGGGTGTTTCATCGCGGTTAAGCTCCCAGAGCTGCGGTAACAAAGCCTGTGATGAAACTCAAGGCAGCACCACACATGGCAATCGAACCAATGGCTTTCATGATCTTGCTTTTATCTCCGATCAAGAGCATCACCGCGCCAATGGTTCCGAGTGCCAGTCCTACAGGCACTGCCAATTTTTTAACTGCGGCTGCAAAACTAGTGGCTTGGGTGCCAATCGCATCTAAACCGCCTCCTGTAGCTTGAGCTTGTACTTCAGGCAAAACCAACATCACCACTACAGCAACTAGGGTAAATAGTGCCACTCGAGTCTGAAATTTGCCGAGGTTATATCTAGGGGAAATCGCCTGTGGCTGCATACTTTCACTATTTTTCATTTTGTCTCCTTGTTGATGGCAATGTTAGCATTCTTTTTTTATTTTAGCAATATACAATCTTTTATAAAATTTGTGTATTCTATATTTATGAACCCTACACCTCTACGGCAATTACAAGAAGAAGCTCAGCGCTTGATGGGAACTGAACCCCCCCTCGAGCTAGGCAGTGATTTTGATACCTACATCCAACATCTAGCCCAGCAGAACCCTCGTATAGCAAAAGCCTTAGACACACACACTCGAGCCGAGATGATCAGTACCTCGGTAGAGCAATCGGTGGCCCCCTTTGAGGAAGAAACTCGAGCTGCCCAAAAGCGGGACAGTCGTCAGGGCATCTTCAATGCACTCTTTCGTCGGCGGGACAACAGTGGTGAATGGGTTACGGACAAGACCAAAATGAAGGCTTATGCGGCTTTGGGCCTTGTTTCTGTTGGTGCTTTGGGAATCTATGTCTCGGCAAATGCAGGCAAACCTGAAAACCGCGCGATTGCTATGAAAGGATTTTTTAACGCTTCAACTCCACCCGCTGCGAGTAAAGCAGGTGATGTATCCGCCTTAGACCCACAAAAACTGTCCGCACAAGCCCGAAAATCCCTCGAGGCTCAAAGCAATAAGGAAAAACAAGCCGCCAGTCTCGTCCCACCCTCGAGCGCAACCCCCAGCAATAACGTACCTATCCCTGAAAATGCTCCACCACCGCGCTATGCGGGCTATGTAGCAAACTCCAACCCCAGTTATCAAACCTCCAGCTCAAGCGACAACAGCACAAAAGCACGGCAACGACTGGCCCAGTCCTTACGGGCCTACCAAGCGGCTCAAAATCAGTCTCGACAAGCTCAAAACATCCTCTCGAGCCAAAATGGACAAGCTGGGCGAAATGGAAACACCACTCCCACTCCTGTCTTGGCCCAACTCACCGGGCGAGCCGCTCAAGTCATCCAGCCCATTCCCATTGCCACTACACCCATGCGGATTTTCGTTAAACCCCCCATGACACCCATCTCGAGGGTGTTGGCGTACCAAGCTGCTCCAGAAATGAACCTGATCTAAGTCGCCAGTAGACCCCGCTCGAGTAGTGAGGTCAAGGTAATGGCTCGAGTACGAGGTGCAGCACCATCCAACACCTACACCAACCAACCTCGAGGCAATACCTCCACACAGCTTTACACCCGCTCGAGTGGCTCGAATAACTTGAGTGCAAACCAAGATTCGAGCGCTTCACAAAATGCAGTGATTGAATCCCCACCCGCCAACACTGCCATCACCTTGTACAAGCACTCGAGTGTGGCCCAAACCCAAAATGGTGGGAATAGTAGCGGGAATGCGACTGACTCCACACCAATCAACCGCTTGGCGACCACCATTTACAAACGTGGCTCGGGAACGGCATCCAATCCAGCATCCTCAAGCATTTCTGGTTCAAACCAAGTGATTTATAGTCGTACTGGAGCCACTTCAATAAACTCGAGTACCGTAATAGACGGCGGAAATCACCAGACTCCAGCTTCCAAAACCGATGCGCTGATTGCTCAAATGCAGAACCAAGCTACCAACTACACCTCGAGCACTGGAAATGGTGGCGGGAACAATGGTGGGAATAGTGGGGGCGGATATCAAAATACCTCTGGCTCGAGTGCTGGACTGAGTGCAGAGCAACTGGCGGCGGGCATCCGTCAAGATTTATCAGGCAATACCAATGGCGCTCCCAGTACCGCAATTTCACCACTAGGCTACAAAACAGGGGATGCCATCACTGCCAAACTGGTCACTCGAGTGGTCACAGCGGAAGGCGCACGGGTTCCTGTGATTGCCCGCTCGAGTGATGGGGTGTTATGGATTGGCTCCGCCACTTACGACTCGAGCTTGCGGATGCAGGTTTCTTTCGAGCGTGCGGTCAAGGGTGACAAAGAATATTCGGTGACGGTGACAACTTTTTCCACCGATGAACAGCCTGGTCTGCCTGCCATCGTCGAGGACTCCGCGCCCAACATTGTGGCGGATTCTTTGCGTACAGGTGCATCAGGTTTAACCAACTACACCAAAACCTACCTCGAGAACCTTGGCAAACCAATCATCGGAAACATCACCAGTGGCGGGGATGTTTCCATGCAAACTCCACAAGCACCCAAATATGGCACCAACTTGCTCGAGTCGATTGGGGGAAACGTAGCCTCTCTACTGACCTTACCCCCCTCCAACCAAACCGTAATTCGCACCGCTCGAGTAGATAAAGGTACTGCTGTGCTGCTGTACTATAACGTCAAATGGTGAACCACATGGGAAACGCAAAAAAATGGAAACTATAAAAAATGAGCTGCTCGAGAAAACCCATAATCCTCGAGCTTGGGATGCACTATTTACCCACCACAGCCAAGCTGGAACACTCGGGTCCTTGCGTCAAGAACTGATTCCACATCTCGTTGATTCGGTAGCGGTCGCACGCTATGCGGCTTGTATGTACGAAGAAAATGCACAGAAAAACGAGAAAAATAACGTTCTGGACAATACACATAACAATATTCCCAACACCTTACAAACGCTCGAGCAGATTAAAGCCTTTTTAAAA
>JANYFS010000067.1 GCA_025359705.1 Deinococcales bacterium
GCCCTGTGCGATGTAGTCAAGGTGCTTTTGATAGCCATCAAACTCGAGAATCATTCTGCCCTCGAGGGTTCCGATGCTGACCCGTCCATCTTTCTTCCAAGAGTAGTCACGCCCATGTTGATACTCGAGGGTGCGACTTACGAATTTCATGGGATTGTCCAGACCCTTGAAGCAGCGCTTGGTATAACCACCTTCACGAGCTTTCTGATTCTGTTTTGCCTTGGTCCACTGGGTTTTATACGAGGCAGCAACTTGGCGCTCAACGGTGCAAGCGAGTTGCGCCCCCAATCCAAATCGTTCCCGAAGCACCGTATAAGTTTCCTTATGAATCTTCGGAACGCTCGAGGTTTTCCCAAGATCAAAGGCTGTCTGAGAAGCGAAGTTCAGACCATCACGATAAGCAAAAGTGACGGCATCCAGAGCAAGTTTCTGCTCTGGGGTGTACCGCAATTTTAGTTTTGCGCTGATAGTAATCTTCACAAGAGGAGTATAAAGCATATGAGTAGAAAAAAGCAAGATGCTTTAGCCATGATTGCCCCTACGGGGCAGAGTCTTTTCCTCCCACGACTAAAGTCGCGGGTCTCCAAGGCCCGACAATGAATAACACTCGAGAAAATGTACCCATCCAGCCCGTCAAAACACTCTTTTGGGATATTGGCGGGGTGCTGCTCAGCAATGGTTGGGATCGTGACCAACGGGCTGTGGTCTTGGCTCAGTTTGGTATGGATTACGGTACGTTCGAGGCGGATCACCATTTGATTGTTTCCGAGCTGGAAAGTGGGCGGCTGACTTTGGACGATTATCTCAATCAAACCGCCTTCTCGAGCGGGAAAAACCCCTGCAATCGAGCGGATTTTATTGCGGCGATGCAGGCCCAAAGCACCCCGCACCCAGATACGTTGCAGTTGGCAAAAGAACTGCACTCGAGCGGTTTGGTTCGGATGTTTGCGCTCAACAACGAGTCTCGAGAACTCAACGCTTACCGCATTCAAACCTTTGGCCTGGACAACTTTTTGTTGGGATTTTTTAGCAGTTGCTACCTGCGCCTCAGCAAACCCAACCCCAATATCTACCGTCTGGCCCTCGAGCTGGCCCACTGCGAGGCAGCGGACGCGGTGATGATTGATGACCGAGCGCAAAATGTGGAAGCGGCCCGCAGCGTAGGCATGAAGGCCATTTTGCACACCAATGCCAGTAGCACTCGAGCGGCCTTGCAGGAATTGGGGGTCTGGCTCGAGGGAAGACATCTCGAGGGGATTTAGCAAAAAGAAGAACCCACCGATTTGGTGGGCTTTTTTGTGTGAAATGAACTCAACTCGAGCAACTCAACTGGGTATACCCACCACCTGCGGGGCATCGGGGGAGATTTTGACCCCTGCGCTCGAGCCTAGTGGGAACCCTTCGGCTTCTGCGCCTTGCAGGTCGGCGGTGAGGGTGTCGCTATTTTTGAGGGTGAGGGTCAGGCGGGTGATCGAACCCAAAAAGCTGCGCTCGGTGATGCGGCCCTCGAGCATTGTGCCTGTGTTGGCTGCGTCTAGGTGGTGCAAACTCAGCGACTCTGGACGCAGATACAAACGCACTTGCTCGCCCTCGGTGCGGCCCAAAGCCCCCCGTACCTCGAGCGAATGCCCTGCAATTTCCACCAAGCCGCGCTGTGGCTCGAGAATACGCCCCTCGAGACGACTGACCGTACCCACAAATTCGGCAACAAAAGGGGTGGCAGGGCGGCGGTAAATGTCTTCGGGCGTGCCAATTTGCTCGATGCGGCCCTTGTTCATCACCACTACACGATCCGAAATGGCGAGGGCTTCCTCTTGGTCGTGGGTCACAAAAAGTGCAGTGGTCTGGGTTTCGCGCTGCACTCGGCGGATTTCGTCACGCAAACCGGTTCGCACTCGAGCATCCAGCGCTGAAAGTGGCTCGTCCAAAAGCAGCACTCGAGGTTGCGGGGCCAGCGCTCGTGCCAGCGCAATGCGTTGCTGTTGCCCCCCCGAAAGTTGGTGTGGAAAGCGCTTGCGGGCTTCGGTCAAACCGATCAGCTCGAACAGGGCATCGACCCGTTTTTCCCGCAGGGGGGCTGCCATTCCGCGCACCCGCAGCCCAAAACGTACATTTTCCTCGGCTGTTAGGTTGGGAAACAAACTATAGGCTTGAAAAACCATACCCATTTCACGGCGGCTGGGCGGCAAAGCAGTCAGATCCTTGCCTTCGATCCGCACCTGACCGCTCGAGGGGACGGTAAAACCCGCCACAATCCGCAGCAACGTGGTTTTCCCACAACCCGAAGGCCCCAGCAACGTAACCAATTCCCCCCGCTCGAGGGAAAGATTCAGTGGCTCGAGCGCCGTGTTTGCGCCATAACTTTTGGTGATGTTTTGCATCTCGAGGTAGCTCATTTGGGTTCCTTTTGGTTTTGTTGAGAAGGGCTTTTGTTCGTTATTCGTTATTCGTGAAAGATTATAAACTCGAGCCATCCAATCTTTATTTTACCCCTACAAAGTAGGGTTCGCGCAGTTCTCCCGAAGGGTGGAATGTTCGGATAGCGAAGCGCTCCGAACCAGGGGGGTAAAAATGCAGAAAAACACCTCCCTCTCGAGCAATATAAAAATGATTTTAGTGCAAAGCAATTACTAAATTTAAATCATAAGGTGAAATTTCCAGCTCGAGGACAACTACTTACCCGCCGCTTGCACCCGACCATTGCCAAACCGCAGCAGACCCAGCATGGCAAGCCAAGTGATTGCTAAACTGAGTAAAGATAAAGCAGCAGCAGGAGTTCCTTGGGTTTGTCCGATGTAGTTGATATATACCGCAAAAGTATTGAACAGCAACACATTTGCCAAAGTAAACTCGCCCAAGACAATTGCCAAAGTCAGCAAAGTTGCACCCAAAACCGCACTGTGAATATTGGGCAAGACCACTTTCCACAAAATGGTTAGCCAATTGGCCCCCAAACTCTGGGCAGCTTCGCTGAGGGTCTGCAAATCCAGCGAGCGCATCCCTGTGTCCAAAGTGCGGTAGGTGTAGGGCAAAGCCAAAACCACATAACCCGCCACCAAAAATTGCGGTGTGCTAATCAACCACACTGGCCCTTTGTAAAAGGTAGTCAAACCACTGACCAAAACAATCGGGGGAATCACAAAAGAGAGGGTAGATAGCATATTGATCAGATTTCGCAAACCAGGCGCACGCAAATTGACCCAAAAAGCCGCAGGAACCACCAAAAGCAAGCTAATTACAATCGTCTCGAGGGCCAGTTGTGCCGAAAGTGCAAAGGTTTGGCGAAACTGCGGGTCATTGATGATTTTGATGTAGGCAGAGAAGTCGTAAGAAGTTCCACCTGCCCAAAAGCTATAGACTGCCATGGCAAACAGCGGAACCAAAAAGTATAGCGCAGCCAGTGTCACCGCAGAAAAACGCCAAATACTCGGACGGGAACCCACCAGTTTGCTGGGGGTTTTGCTGGGAGCGGTCATTTGCGCCACCTGGAGCCAATTCGCTCGAGCTGGGTATAGGCAAACATGGTCAGGGTCATTACAAAAATCACTAACAGGGCCAGTGCTTGGCCCAAATGTGGGTCGTTGAACACGTTCCCAGAAAGGGCCGCGCCAATTTGCAGCGGCAACAGCGGCAACACCCCAGAAGTCAGGGCGTAGGGGGTGGCGTAGGCGGCAAAAGCATTGCCAAACAGCAAAACCGTGTTTGCCATCAAAGACGGGGCCAAAATCGGCAGGCCGACATAGCGCCAAAACTGCACCCTCGAGGCTCCCAGATTTTCGGCGGCCTCGCGCCATTCCCGCCGCAACCCCTCGAGCGCAGGAGCCATCAAAATCACCATCAGCGGGATTTGAAAATACAGATAGACCAAAACCAATCCCGAAAAAGAAAATAGGCTAAAACCGTTCTGGTACAGGTTTAACCCCAGGCTCGAGAGCAATTTTGTGACCATGCCCGTGGTTCCCAAGGTCGCCACAAATGCTAGGGCCAGCGGCACACCCGCAAAGTTGGCAGCCACTCCACTAAAAGCCAGCAGCGGCGAGCGCAACCAAGCGGGGCCACGCTCGCTAAGCACCGCGTAGGCCAGCAAAAAGCCCAAAATCATGCCCAAGATTGCCGAAACGCCACTGAGGGCAACACTATTTTGCAATGCAGCAAGGTACTGCGGCTCGAGCAAGGCCCGCACATGCTCGAGGGTCAAACCGCCTTTATCGTCTTTGAAAGCCCCTAGCAGCACGGCGGCGGCGGGCAAAATCAAAAAAGCAAAGGTATAGAGCAAGAGTGGCCCCACAAACGCGATTCCCGTTAGATGTTCCATCCAATTGATGCGGGGCTTGGCATTTGGGTTGGGGTTTGGCATGGCTCGAGCGAATTCATCCTGAATTTGATCCACAACACCCTCCTCGAGCGGGTTTTAGAGCGGGTTTTAAGGTGATCCCCCCACCCCAAATAATTGGAGGCGAGGGGAAAGACGTTGCATAAGGGGTGGCAGTTATTGAGTTATATTTTGAGTTATTAATTAAGTTGTTAATCGCTCGAGCTTAGAATTGGAATTTAGTTTTACGATAAGATTTA
>JANYFS010000091.1 GCA_025359705.1 Deinococcales bacterium
TGTGCGTGGCATGGCCCGTTTTCACGCCCAGCACGGAACCACTTCGATCTTGCCCACCACCATGACCGCGCCTTGGCTCGAGGTGATGGCGGCCTTGCGTGGGATTTTGCAAGCCATGCAGGATTGTGCATCAGACGGTGGAGATATTTTAGGCGCAGATATTTTAGGCGCACACCTCGAGGGGCCGTTTATCAACCCACGCAAACTGGGCGCACAACCGCCTTTTGCACTCGAGCCTAGCCCTAGCCGCGTTTCGGAAGTCTTAGCTTTGCAGGTGGTTCGGGCCGTGACCTTGGCCCCAGAATTGCCTGGAGCGCAGGAGGCGGCAAAAATGTTCGCAGGGGCGGGAATTCGGGTGGGTTTGGGTCACACCACAGGTACATTCGAGGAGGCTTGGGCTGCGCTCGAGGCGGTTTCGCAGGCTGGAGGGCGCAGTGCTAGCACCCATACCTTCAACGCGATGGGTGGCATCCAAGGCCGCGATCCCGGGCCACTGGGCGCACTGCTCACCCACCCAGCCCCTTACCTCGAGCTGATTGTGGACGGTTTTCACTTGCATCCCGCTTCAATCCATTTGGCGCTCAATGCGGCTCCAGAGCGGGCCATGCTGATCACCGATGCCATGCGAGCCACAGGAATGTATTTGGGATCACTCGAGGGAAAAAGTGAACTGGGCGGGCAAATCGTCACCCTCAAAGCTGGCAAAGCCACTCTATCAGACGGCACCCTTGCGGGCAGTGTATTGACTATGGATCAAGGATTACGCAATCTGGTAGCGCTTGGAATTCCCCTCGAGCGTGCAGCACGCATGGCTAGCACCCTTCCCGCATGGTCTTTGGGTTTGACCGATAGAGGCCAAATCAGTGAGGGTTTACGTGCCGATGTAGTGGTATTGGATGCTGAATTAAGGGTTCAGCAAGTCTACTGTGCAGGTATTCCCCTGCTATGAGAACAAAGGTAGTAAACACAAGCGCCACAAAAAAAGAGCTGCAAACCTGTTTTTTCTTTAGAGCAAGGCCCTAAAACGCTCGAGGTGATCTGTAATGTTCATAAATTAAATCCAATTAAAGGTTTTGACCAACAAATAGATATTCAAGGCTGCGACCACAAAGCCCGCCAGCCAACCCAAGGCTTTCATCCAAGTAGGGTTGACAAATTCGCCCATTTTCTTTTTGTCGCTGGTAAAAATAAGTAGTGGGAAGATAGCGAAAGAAAGCTGTAAGCTCAAAATAACTTGTGAAAGGATCAACAGTTGGGTCATGCCTTGGCTGCCATACAGATAGGTCACCACCAGTGCAGGAATCACTGCAATTAAACGGGTGATCATACGGCGTATCCATGGTTTCAGTTTGATTTGCAAAAAGCCTTCCATTACAATTTGCCCGCTGAGGGTTCCTGTGATGGTGGCATTTTGCCCGCACGCCAGCAAAGCGACTCCAAATAAAATGCTGCCAAAAACAGTTCCCAGCAGTGGCTCGAGCAGTTTATAGGCTTCGCCAATTTCGGCAACTTTGGTCAGGCCATTGCCATTAAAAACTTTGGCAGCCAAAATCAGCATGGCGGCATTGACCAACAAGGCCAGCATCAGGGCAATGGTGGAATCCAAAGTGGCAAAGCGGATGGCTTCGCGGCGGCCTTTAGGGTTGCGCTCGAAGGCTCGAGTCTGCACAATGCTCGAGTGCAAATACAGGTTGTGGGGCATCACCGTGGCTCCCAAAATGCCAATGGAAATGTAGAGCATGGCGGGGTTGGTCAGAATCTGGGTGCTGGGAATAAAGCCGTGCAGAGCTTGGCCCCAATCGGGCTTTGCCAAAAACATCTCGATGCCAAAACAGGCCGCGATGGTTCCCATCAGCACGATCACAAAGCCCTCGAGCCAGCGAAAGCCGCGCTGCATTAAAAAAAGCAACAGCAAAACATCCACCGCTGTGATGGCAAGCCCCCACATCAACGGGATTTTGAATAGCAAGTTTAGGGCCACCGCTGCCCCGATCAATTCGGCAAGGTCGGTAGCGGCGATGGCAATTTCTGCCAAGAGCCACAGCATGATCGAAACAGGTTTAGAAAAGTGATCACGGCAGGCTTGAGCCAAATCGCGGCCCGTGGCAACCCCCAGCCGTACCGACATGGCCTGCATCAACATGGCGATCAGGTTGGAAATCAAAACCACTGCCAGCAGCGAATAAGCAAATTGAGAGCCACCCGCCAAATTGGTGGCCCAGTTGCCTGGGTCCATATAGCCCACTGCCACCAATGCTCCAGGCCCAGCAAAGGCCAGAAAGCGCCTCCAAGCGGGCTTACCCTGCGGAATGGGGATGCTCGAGTGAACCTCAGACAAACTTAGGCTCGAGCTGGCTTGCTTCCAACCACTTTGGGGGTTGTGAGCATCCCCCTCGGGGGGCATCACCGAAAAGCTCATGATTTGACACTCGAGCGATATACACTCAAGGGATATACATTTGCGGGGTGTACAGGGCGTTGGTTTTGAAGATTTAATAAATAACACAGCTCGAGGATTCGTAAAGACATATCCAAAGTTTAGGCGCACCTAAAAAATTTGTCAAGGGGAAGTCAGTTCGCTACACCTCCGCTCGAGGGCTAGCATTTCCTGTGTTCCCAAACCATGTGGGAACTTTTATAAAGTGTGTTTCAAGTGTGTTTCAAGTGTGTTTTAAGTGTGTTTGAGATGGAGAAAACTGATTTTAGCAGTGCCAGATTTTACACAGCAAGACTCGAGTGCTTCAAGTCAGCGCTGAGCTAAGGGGCAATTCCACAATAAAACTCGAGCCTTCACCCTCGATGCCTCGGCTTTCGGCCCAGATCCGCCCACCATGTGCTTCCACGATGGTTTTGCAGATCACCAAACCCAGACCCGTACCCTGAGTGCGCCGTGCTTCACCAGGTAAGCGCTGATATTTTCCAAACAAACGGGGCAACAATTCGGGCGGAATTCCACGCCCAGTGTCTTGAATTTTGATGCGAAGATTGCTGCCGCGCTGCTCGATGCTTACGGTGATTTTGCCGCCCAGGGAGGTGTATTTGCTGGCGTTGGACAGCAGGTTGTCCAGTACCTGTTTCAGTTTGGCACTGTCGCCCATCAAGGGGATGGGGGCGAGGGGTTCAAATTCGATCACTTGCCCTTTGGCCTCAAGCAACACTTTAGCTTGGCGCACGCAAGAAAACACCACATCATTCAACTCGAGCGGGCTGGCTTCCAGCTTAAAATAACCCGCTTCGATTTTGGCATAATCCAAATAATCCGTAACCAGATTGAGGATTTTTTGGGCCGCTTCGTCGGCAATTTGAATTTGGGCGCGTTGATCAATGCTTAATTCACCCAAAGTTCCCTCGAGAAACAGCTCCATACTCAGGCCAATCACACTGGCGGGATTTCGCAAAT
This sequence comes from Deinococcales bacterium, assembly GCA_025359705.1. Lineage (GTDB taxonomy): Bacteria > Deinococcota > Deinococci > Deinococcales > Deinococcaceae > JACMOA01. The sequence continues at coordinate 3,401 of JANYFS010000091.1, forward strand.
CATGAGTGACCATCGAATATAAATCCAGTTTCAATTGCTCGAGTTGGCGCTGGGCAATCAGGCCACTACGGTAATTGGTGGCTTGCTCGAGGGCATAGAAAAACTCACGGCGATCCCCCGAAATCAACATATCCCCTTTTTGTAGGTAGCCGTCGGCTCCTTCGCGGATGGCCCGAATCGCACTTTTCACATCGTCGGAGCTGGTCAACATCACCACCACCACATCCGAACTGATGGTGCGAATATGGGTCAAAACCTCGAGTCCGCCGATGTCGGGCATGATCAAATCCAGCAAAATCAGATCGAAACGGCCCGCTTCTTGAATGCGTTCGAGGGCTTCGGTACCATTTTTGGCTTCTTCAACTACAATTCCCGCTTCGGAGAAAATACCCCGCAATGCCGCCCGAATCAAGCTCGAGTCGTCTACGGTTAGCACGCGGCGCAGCGAAAATTTTCCGCTACCGAGGGTATCCAGATCTTGAGAGGCTTCGGTGGAAGAAAGATTGAACGAAGATGTCGGATGATCAGCCATTGGTAACAATCCTTACAGATATTTTTGAAAATTGGAGCGATGTCTTAATAAAATCTCGAGAACGTTCAACAAAACCACCAGTAAAGTAATCCAAATCGTAGTCCAAATCGTAGTCAAGTTGAATAGGGTGCAGAAAAATATCAATCGTTTTCATTTCTCTATCATAAGCGGAATTTGCCCAAAATGGAAAGTAGCTCCAAAATTCCCCAAAAAGCACCATTTTAACGGCGGTTGCGAGACAGTGGAGCGCTCGAGCTACGTACCACCAATTCGGTGGGCAAGACCACTTGGCGAACTGCGTTTCCCGCAATCAACTCGAGCATCAATTGGGCGGCAGTGCGCCCCAGTTGACGGATCGGTTGGCGTACTGTGGTTAGGCTGGGTTGGGTTTGGGGCGCAAAAGGCAGATCGTCGTAACCCGTGACCGAGACATCATAGGGAACTCGAAAACCCGCGTCTTGCAAAGCCAAAATTGCACCGTAGGCCATTTCGTCGGAGGCCGCAGCCACCGCAGTAAATTCCAAACCTTTCTCGAGGGCTTGACGCAAAATGCGGTAGGCTCCCAATTCGGTGAAGGTTCCGTCCAAAATAAGTTCGTCAGAGAGTGTAAAACCCGCATCTTGCATGGTTTGATGGTACGACTCGAGGCGGTCATAGGTGGTTTGCCCGATGGGAGTTCCAGTCATGTGCAAAATGCGGCTGTGACCCAGTTTAATCAGGTGCTGCAAAGCCAAACGCATTCCGCCCGTATTGTCGATGTCCACCCACGGTACATTTTTTTCACAGCGGCCCACCACCACCAAGGGAATATTGCGTTCGATCAGCAAACTCAGCCTCGAGTCGTCCAGATGCACTCCAGGCACAATAAAACCACTGACCTCCGAGAGCATTTCTTCGCCCACCGAAGGCTCAAGCACCCGTGCGGCGTAACCTTCGCGCACGATGGTTTCTTGGATGGCATCCAGCAAAATTCCGTAATAGGGGCTATTGCTCGAGTGTGCGCTAAACGGAGCCACCCCAATCAATCCCCTCGAGCCTCGAGCTAGTTTTCTGGCCCCCGCGTCGGGAACATAGCCCAAGCGACTGACCACTTCCAGCACTTGCGTGCGGGTATCGGGGTTGACCCCTGGGCGGTTGTTCAGCACCCTCGAGACGGTACCAATCGAGACCCCTGCCATACGTGCGACTTCGGTAATGGTTAATTTAGACATAGCTATTAAAACGTTTGCAAAGAGCGGAAGGTATTCCTCGAGCGGGAGCGCATTATCACCCGAAAATCTCTTTACAAGCCTCCAAGGTTTTACTTTAGCATGAGTGGGTGCATGAGTAGTTGCATGAGTGGGTATCGTTGCGCTCGAGGGCCAGAGGATGAAAGTCGAGAGGGCGAAAAGACCTGAAAAAGATTTGACTCGAGCGCCTTTCTCAAGTTATTAATTCTCCTCTTGTATTCTGCAAAACACTGTGCTATTATTATGTCACAGGCAGATCAAACGAAACTCGAGTGCTGCTTGTACCCTACCTCACAGCAAGATAAAACCTCAATTCGCCTATTGGCAAGGAGAAATAACATGGCTCGTAACCTCAACAGCATTCTTTTGGTCGGAACCGTTGCTCGAGAACCCGAACTTCGCTATAGCGGAGCAGGTTTGGCATTCCTAGATTTCACTTTGGCAGGCGAAGACGAAGTGCTGACCCTAGACGGAACCCCGCGCAGCGTGGCATGGTATCACCGTATTTCTTTGGCGGGCGCACTTGCCGAAATCTGGAGCGCCGACCTGAAAGCGGGTACGCCCCTGCTGCTCGAGGGCAGTTTGGATCAGCGCAGTTGGGAAACCCCCGAAGGTCAAAAACGCTCGAATGTGGTGGTCAAAGCCAGCCGCATCGAACGGCTCGAGCGCCCCGAAGCTGAAATGGTGCATGATGCGGGGGGCGGCATCCGTTTGATGCATGGCCTCAACGAAGTGCGAATCTCAGGATTTTTGGGCCGCGATGCCGAACTCAAGCACACCGTTACAGGGGATGCCTATTTGTCCCTGAGCGTGGCAGTCAGTGAATCGTGGCGTAAACCCGACGGTGACTGGCAAGAGAAAACCCATTGGCTCGAGTTGACTTTTTGGCGGCATCAAGCCGAATTGGGTTGCGAGCTTCGCAAAGGCGACCCGATTATGGTGGTGGGCCGCTTGAAAAACGACAACTGGACCGACAAAGAAGGCCAAAAACGCTCGAGTGTTAAGGTCGAAGTCAACCGTTTTGAATTGCTGCACCACCCCTTGCGCCCTGCCAAAACTGCTGCACTGCCGATGGATGATTTGTTTAGCGTTTCCAGCACATCAGAAAATACATCAGAAAACACGGTAAATACCAAAACAGATACCAAAGCAGATACCAGCACCCTCGAGCCTGTCGAAGCGATTAGACCCAAACGTAGCCCTCGAGTCGCCGCCAAAGCCAGCTAAGGCCGTTTTTCGTAACCAATCAAAAGATTTTACACTCGAGAAAGAATGTCCCAGTGGCGTTCTTTCTTTTTTTGCTACCTCGAAGTATAAATCAATCCCGAATTTTGGAGAAACGAATCATGGACAACGCACAACTACCCTAAAACATCACATCAAAGATAAAAACACTTCAGCAATGTGATCGGGAGTGAGTACCGCATCTACAATTCCCAATTTAATGGCGGCAGCGGGCATACTGTGAATCAGCGAACTGCTGGCATCTTGGGCCAGAATTTTGCCACCCGCATTTTTAATTTCTTGCAAACCCAAAGCGCCATCTTCACCCATGCCGGTTAGCACCACACCCAACACTCGGTTGCCGCGCGACTTTGCTAACGAGCGAAAAAGTACCGTTCCAGCGGGGCGGTGGCCCTTGATCGGAGGATCTTGACTGTAGGCCAAAACTCCATTTTGCACCACCAAATGATATTGGTCGCCCGCCAGCCAAATCCCTGGCTCGAGCCGAGAACCCGCTTTTGCCAAATCCACCCTCAAAGCACACTGGGGGCGCAAATAATCCACCAAGCTCGAGACGAAACCAGGTGAGATGTGTTGCACCACCAAAATGGGAATCGGAAAGTTGGCGGGAAGTTTGCTGAGAATATGGCACAAAATCTGTGGCCCACCCGTCGAAGAAACAATCGCAATCACCTCGAGCTGAGCTTTGGGCCAATTCGGAACATGGGGAACACTTGAGGTATTGGAACTACTGGGATTCGAGATGCTTTCGGAACTGGCGGTGATTCCTGTACGGCGGTGCTTTTGAATCAATCGGACTCGAGACATGCCCTTGAGTAATTCGCACATCGGATCGATGGCAAAATCACCATCCACACTCACAAAAGGCTTTTCGCAAACCGCCAAAATCCCGCTTTTTAAAGCCTGCTGCACAAATTCGGGATTCTGCGCTCGAGTGTGGCTGGTCATCAACACAATCGGAATGGCTTGCATCTGCAAAATCGCCCGACTGGTCTCGAGGCCGTCCATGTGCGGCATTTGCAAATCCAGCAAAATCACATCGGGCAACACCAATGGAATCAGTTTAAGTGCTTCTACGCCGCTATGGGCCACCCCTACCACCAGCAGCTCGAGGTCTTGGGAGAATCCACTGACCAACAGGTCACACTGCAACCTCGAGTCATCGACCACCAAAACCCGTACTGTTTTGAGGTTGGTGATCAATATTGCACGCTCGGTTGGTTCATGAGTTTAATTCTAGCTTTATTTTTGCCACAATGGGGTGTTATGGAGCGCTGTGAGGGAGTATAAGGGTTATACACCTCGAGGGGGGTGGCGAATAGTCCAAACCTGATGAGCTTCATCTAAAAAATCGAAACCCTCGAGCGGTTGTCCGTTGTCTGTCATGCGTTTTCCGTTTAAGAATAGTCGTGAGCATTGCGTCCCAAACGACGAGACTGATTTTTGACCGAGTGATTTATTCGTGTATTCCATAGACAATTGCTCTAAATCACTCACAGCCCACTTTACTCGAGGGTCAAACGTTCCGTATTTGACCCAAACCCCTAAACTATTGCCATGAATTCCCAATCTACATATTCCAAATGGTGGTGCATTGGCGCGGCGGTACTAGACAAAAAATATCGGCTCGAGGGGAATGCGGTTTGGGGCAGTTCCAACCCTGCTCGCAGTAGCCACAGCTTGGGCGGGGTGGCCCGCAATGTAGCGGAAAACCTGTGCCGCTTGGGAGTGTCCTGCGAATTGCTCAGCGCTTTGGGAACCGATGCCGCCGCCCAGCTTTTGCGAACCCATGCCCAAAACTATGCCTTGGGTATGGATTTTTGCCTCGAGCTGCCCACCCAGCACACCGCCGAATACTTGGCAGCCCTGCAACCGAGCGGCGAAATGGTGCTGGCCCTCGCGGATATGGCAATTTTGGACGAACTCACCCCCACGGTTTTGGCCCCCCTCGAGCCAGAATTGCGCTGCGCTGCGGGCATTTTTGCCGATTGCAATCTCCCCCGCTCAAGCCTAGAATACCTACTTCACTTCGCCCTTGAACACAAAATATTTTTGGCAGTGAACACCGTTTCGGCAGCCAAAGCCCAAAAACTTCCCGCACGCCTCGAGGGGATTTCGGTTTTGTTTTGCAATGCGCTCGAGGCAGGATCGTATTTGGGAAACGAGGATTTAAAACACGAAGCATTGGCCCAAGAACTCTTAAAAAGAGGCACGGGTGCAGTGGTTTTGACTTTGGGGGAAGTCGGGGTTTGGCTCGAGACTCTGAAAGGCGGAAGGCTATTTCCTGCCCTCGAGGTGGTGGTTTTGGATGTAACGGGCGCAGGGGACGCTCTGCTAGCGGGAACACTTTTTGGATTGACTATGGGAAAATCCCTCGAGCAAGCGGTGCAGGTGGGGCAACAGGTGGCGGCACTAACTTTGAACACCTTGCACAGTGTGCGTCCAGACCTGCGCCCAGACCTGCTAGATTTAAGCCTATGATTCCCCAGATTCCCCCCATTCCCCTGTATTTTTCCGCAGAAGTCCAACAAGCACGCCTCGAGCAGCGCCCGATGGTGGCCCTCGAGTCCACCATCATCAGCCACGGAATGCCTTTTCCGCAGAATTTGGAGACCGCCCTCGAGGTGGAAGCGGTGATTCGGGATCAAGGGGCCGCGCCTGCGACTTTGGCAGTGCTGGACGGCAAAATTCACATTGGTTTGGATGCGGATCAGCTCGAGCGTTTTGCTCAAGACAAAACCGCCCTCAAACTCAGTCGCCGTGACTTGGGGTATGCACTCTCGAGGGGTAAAACGGGTGGAACCACCGTAGCCACCACCATGATTTTGGCGCGTCAGGCGGAGATTCGCTTTTTTGCCACGGGCGGAATCGGTGGGGTTCATCGGGGTGGACAGAACAGTCTGGATATCTCCGCCGATCTGCAAGAACTGGCTCGTACCGAAGTTGCAGTGGTCTGCGCGGGGGCCAAATCTATTTTGGACTTGGGCCGCACCCTCGAGTACCTCGAGACCCACGGGGTTCCAGTGATTGGCTACGGAACCGAAGATTTCCCCGCCTTTTACACCCGCAGCAGCGGCCTCAAGGCCGACTACCGCCTGGACACCCCCCTCGAGCTGGCCCAACTGCTTCAGCAGCACTGGGCTTTGGGCTTGGGCAGCGGCGTGGTCATCGCCAACCCGATTCCTGCCGAATATGCCTTGCCCGAATCCGAGATCAACCGCGCCATCGAGGAAGCCCTCGAGGAGTTGGATGCACAGGGGATCAGCGGCAAAGCCGTAACTCCGTTTTTGCTATCCAAGGTACTCGAGCGCAGTGGCGGCAAAAGTTTGGTTGCCAACATTGCTTTGGTCAAAAACAATGCCAAAGTCGCGGCCCAAATTGCCCTCGAGTGGGGGGAGATGGGGTTTTAGAATTAAGGCTCGAGGGATTGCTTTATATCATTCGAGGTTTAACCATAAATTTCCCGAAATAGTTTGAGTAATTTTTCATCTGGCTCGAATCTAGCATTTTTGGTGTGCTAGCGGTATTTGTCAACAATTTTTCGAGAAAAGATAACGAATTAACTGTTTTAATTATGATGATTGTTGTACAAAATTCGAAATTCTTCAAGTATATCGTTATTCAAATCAATCTCAGCGTTACTTAGACTATATTGAAAATCTTTCCAAATTGAGCTAGCTAAAGATCTAATATCTTCAATATCATTGCGCCTAAACAATACAAGGTATTTGATCCCCTCCCAGAATGATATGCTTGCTTCTCGATATTGTTTGCAATTTAAAAAAATATG
>JANYFS010000095.1 GCA_025359705.1 Deinococcales bacterium
ACCGCTTTGTTGGTGATTGTCAGCGCCCTAAACCAGACAATGGGTACACCCCCTCGAGTGTTCCCTATTCCAACCGCAAACCCTATCGTAAAAACGGTCAAACCCCCAACCAAAAATCAAATCAAATTCCCCGAAAAAATAACCCAGCTCGAGCAAATCTATGCACTAATTAAGCGCCGTTACGTCTATCCAGACACGCTTTATCCCGAATCTGCCCCCGAAGGCCAAACCATTCGTACCCTCAACCATGACCAACTCTGGGAAAAAGGAAATTGGGACGAGGTGCGAGCCTTCACCCTAAAGACCATTCAAAGCGCTCAAACCTCTGCTACTGCCGACGCTGCCCTCGAGGACATGTTGGCTTGGCTACGTGATGGACACAGTGTTTACCTGAATGCCTCGAGTGTGAAAGAGGTGGAAGCCCGCTTTGGGCGCAGTTTGGTGTGCCTACCTGCACCAGCAGCCCAAACATCCTTATTGGGTTCCACCCGCACCTTGCAAACACGGCTCGAGGGAAAAGTCGGGATCATTACCCTGCCCGACATCATTGGTTTTGACCGCACCTTTGGGGTACAAGCCGCCCTCGAGAAGTTGCGAAAGCAAGGAGCCAAAGCCTTTGTCCTCGACCTTCGGGGCAACCCAGGCGGGCAACTGGTCGATATGATGGGCTTGGCGGGGCTTTTTCAAAGCGGCATCATTTGGAAAGTTCATATGCGTGGCCTGCTGATTCCCATTCCCATTCCTGCCATTGGGGGTGCAGGCTATAAAGAACCACTTGCTATGGTGGTGGATCGCAATGTCAACAGTGCTGCCGAAGGTTTGTCGGGTGGTTTGCAAGCGGTAGGGCGGGCCAAAATCTTTGGTGAAACCAGTGCGGGCAATGTGGAGGCAGTTTACCCCTACTGTCTGTCCGAAGGAGCCTTGGCTTTTATCGCCAGCGGGCAGCTTGCTCCTTGGAAGGGTGCAACTTGGGAAGGGGTAGGCGTGGTTCCCGATGGTCAAGGGGGTTTGCCTGAAGCGGTGCAGTGGGCAGCCGCACAGGTCAAATCGTGAGGATTAAATAGTTAGAGCAGTTAAATATCTCAAATAAACCTTTCATTAAAGCTTTCTCATAAAGCAAATAATGCCAACTTGAGCCTATACTAGACGGCAGTTACTGCATTGTTTTCACTCGAGAGAAGCCCAAAATAGCCACTTTGAGCCTAAACTTGTAATTCAATTTCCAATTACTTTAGCGGGTATCGGTCACAATAAAGGCCTTGCAAGAATGCAAGCATTCAAAGCTGTGTCACGTGCATTCATGTACAACATCACTTTGAGTTGGAAGGTAGGAGAACAACATGGTTGTAGGTCGCGTTAAGTGGTTCAATGCAGAAAAAGGATTTGGTTTCATCGAGCATCCCGGTAACCCCGATGTGTTTGCTCATTATAGCGCCATTAAGTCGCAGGGCTTCCGTAAGCTCAACGAAGGCGACGAAGTCGAATTCGAAATCGAAGAAGGCCAACGCGGTAAAGGTCCCCAAGCTAAGAACATCACCGTAATCAAAGCTGCTCCTGAGACCGCCAGCAGCCGTCCCCAGCGCGATAACCGCTGGTAATCGAAAGATTATGTGCAAAAGAGGATTGCTTCGGCAGTCCTCTTTTTTGTTGTCGGTTTTGCTATCTTTTTTGGCGCTCTGCGATCTATTCAGCTCAACTCGAGCGAAACTTAACTCGAGCGCTTAATCCCCAATTCATTATGCTCATTTAGGCCAATTTAAAGCCAAGCCAAAGCGATATTTACACACGTTTTGGCTACTTTTTTTGTTAAGATGGTCGCACCATTTCAGACCAAACCGCTATTTCTAGCACCCATTCCCTATTCGCATTCCTCCCCATCTTCGTTCCTCCCCATCCCTACTTTCTCGAGGTGATCATGCAAACTCAGTCCATTTCTTCCGTTGCTTCCAAAACCGGTCAACCCCGCGCCTCGAGGGTAGATAACATCCTTACCGTGGCGTTTGGTACTTGGCTGATGCTGGGCCTTTTTGTGGACGGTTTTTTTCACAACAGCCAGCACGTCAAGCTGGATAGTTTTTTTACCCCTTGGCACGCCATGCTCTATTCGGGGTATATGGCAGTCAGCCTATGGATGGCTTGGCAGGTCTTGCGAAACATTAAAGCAGGCTATGTGGGCTTTAAGGCCATTCCTGTGGGCTATGAACTGGGTTTACTGGGTTCGGTTTTATTTGGGGTGGGCGGGTTACTGGATATGGGTTGGCATTTGGCTTGGGGCATCGAGCAAGAGGTCAATGCGCTGTACAGCCCCACCCATTTGCTGCTGGCCTCGAGCGGGGTGCTGATCCTAACCACCCCCTTGCGCTCGGCTTGGAGTGGCGACCCTGTGGGGGTGCGCTCGAGCTGGCACACTTTTTTGCCCACGTTTTTATCGTTTTTGACCAGCCTCAGTTTTATCAGCTTTATTCAGCAGCAGTATTGGTCCATCGCCCAGATGGTTCACCTTTATACCGGTGAACACTTGGGTAAACTGCTCAGCTTGTGTGGCATGATGTTCTCGAGCGTGATTATCTTTGGCGGCTTTTTATATCTGATCCGCCGCTGGATTTTGCCTTTTGGGGTGTTTACTTTGGTCTTGGGACTGAATACCACCCTGATGCTGGGCATGACCCAAGGTGAGCGTTTTAGCCAAGGCTATGTGCTGGCAGAGGTGGCAGTGGGCTTTGGGGCAGGTTTAATCTGTGATCTGCTTTACCAATGGCTCAGACCCTCGAGCGCTAATATCTCGAGCCTGCGTCTATGGGCCTTTTTAGCCCCCTTTACCTTGTGGTTGACCCACTTTGCCGCCGTGAAAATCACAGGATCATACCTGTACCTCACCCTCGAGATGTGGACAGGGGTCTGTGTCAGCACCGGTTTATTGGGATTAATGCTCAGTGTCCTGATGTTCCCACCCGCAATTCCCGCCCCAACAGCGGCATAACCTTCACCACATCAACTCCAGCGCATTCGGGACAGACCTTTGCACTGTCCCGAATTTTTTATTCCAAAATTTCCATAACTTTATGACCCCTATAACTTCATGACCCATAGGCTCGAGCTACCCCTTTTTGACTTACCCCTTTTTAGCCTTGATGATTCTAGACAAGATTACAAAAAGAGTCATCTGAATAGATTACCATTTTTGTAATCTTTACAGCGGCGGTGTGCGATCTTGACCCTTCTTTCACGCCCTTCACCTTGAGGAGTTCCATAATGCGAAGAACCATGTTCCATACCTTAACGATAACCCTTCTAACCAGCATGGTCTTGATCCCCACAATATCCGCACTATCCACGGTATCCGCAGTATCCGCACAAAAAGCCACGGTAGTGCGGTTAGGCTACTTTCCCAACTTGACCCATGCCGCAGCTTTGGTGGGTTTAGCCAAAAATTACTTTACCCAAGAGTTGGGCAGTGTTAAGCTCGAGGCCAAGAGTTTTGTTTCGGGAACCACGCTCAATGAGGCTTTTGCAGCGGGTGAAATTGATATTGGCTATATTGGCCCAGGTCCTGCAATCAATGCCGCTGTACGCGGAATGCCGATCCAGATTATTGCAGGAGCTTCCAACGCAGGTGCAGTGTTGGTGGCTCGCAAAGGTGCGGGTATCTCGAGCTATAAAGATTTGGCGGGTAAAAAAGTGGCGGTTCCTTCCTTGGGCAACACCCAAGATATTTCTTTGCGCCATATCCTCAAAGAGCAAGGGCTGCAATTGACCCAAGAGGGCGGTACGGTTGCTTTGGTGCCGATTGCCCCAGCCGATGTTGCCACCGCTTTTGCCAGCAAGCAGCTCGATGCCGCTTTGGTTCCCGAACCTTGGGGAGCCGTACTCGAGCAACGTGGTGGAGTGATTATTGGAAACGAAAAAACTATCTGGCGTGAGGGCAATTATCCAACGACGGTGGTGATTGTCAATACTAAATTTGCCGCCAATAATCCCGAGCTGGTCAAGGCGTTTCTCAAAGCCCATGTAAAATCGGTCAATTTTATTAACACCAATGGCCCCGCTGCCCAAGGCGTGATTGCAGCCAAGTTATTTGAGCTGACCAAACAAAAAATCGAACCTTTGCAATTGCAACGTTCCTTAAAGCGTACGGTAATTACCACTAAATTCGACCTAGAAGCACTCAAGGAATATGGAGATCTGAATAAAGAAGCGGGTTTTATTCGCACTTTGCCCGATTTTAATCAATTGGTTAACCTAGAAGTGCTAAAATCAATCCAAAAATAAGCACAGAATCAACGAGTATACCCAGAGGTGAACATGCAGCAAACTATCGGATCTGAACGTCAAGTTAAAAAACCCATTGCCTTATGGGTGTGGAACTTGGTGGGTTTATTTGTATTTTTGGGTCTTTGGTTTGTAGCTACCGACGTGCTTAAGCTCTATAAACCTTACGTTATACCCCCTATATTGGGCGAGCAGGGTATATTGATTGAATTTACCGATAATCCCGCAATGTGGAAATCGATTCCGCAGTCGATCATGCGAATTGCCATTGGGTATGGTACAGCAGTAGTTCTGGGATCTATTGTTGGAATTATTCTTTCGATCTCTACAGGCTTACGTGGAATCGTCGGCGGTTGGCTCACCGCCATTCAATCCGTTCCCTCGATTGCCTTCGTGCCGCTGGCGATCTTATGGTTTGGGTTGAATGAAAAAGCAGTGTACTTTGTGGTGATCCTCGAGGGTTTCATTCCTGTAGCCTTAGCTATTAGCTCGAGTTTAGCTAATGTTTCCCCTAGTTTGCGAATTGCAGGGCGTACATTAGGAGCCAAAGGGTTGGGACTCTATCTTAAAGTCTTGTTTCCTGCCAGTTTGCCCAATCTCACCACTGCCTTAAGAACCTCTTGGAGCTTTGCGTGGCGGGCGCTGATTGGCGGCGAGCTGCTCACCTCGAATCAAGGAATTGGACAATTGCTCGAGACGGGTCGGAATACCTCCAACTCGGCTCTGGTGATTGCGACCATCTTTGTCATCGGCACTTTGGGTATTGTTATGGACAGTGTAATGCGCTCTTGGGAAACCACCATCCGCCGCAACTATGGACTCGAGGTGAACGCATGATTTCGACTCTGCTAAGATCAGAAGCAATGCCACAAGCGATACCGCGCAACTCAGAAATAATTTTGGAACTCAAACAAGTCTCCTACCGCTACCCCAGCGGTAAAGTGGCCCTCGAGCCACTGGATTTGTGCATTCATCGGGGTGAATTTCTGTGTGTGGTTGGCCCTTCTGGTTCGGGGAAATCCACCTTGCTCTCTTTGCTGGCGGGTTTTCTCAAATACCAAAGCGGCGAACTGCTGCTTTCGGGTCAGCGCTTGACCCACCCCAATATGGGCCAAACCTTGGTGCAGCAAGAACACGCTTTGTTTCCGTGGCGCACCGTGCTGGGCAACATCGAATTCGGTCTCGAGTTTGTATGGGGCAAAAAACGCCTAAACAAAACAGAACGCAAAAATAAAGCACTCGAGGTATTGCGCTTGGTCGGTCTCGAGGAATTTGCTCAGCGCCGTGTCCATGAGCTGTCGGGTGGGCAACGCCAACGGGTCAGCATCGCTCGCGCCTTGGCCCTCGATCCCGAGTTACTTTTACTCGACGAACCCTTCTCGGCCCTAGATGTATCCACCCGCAACAAACTGGGCGAAGAACTGCTCGAGCTGTGGCGCAAAACCGGCAAAACCATCTTGTTTGTGACCCACAACCTAGACGAAGCCTTGCACTTGGGCCAGCAAATTTTGGCTCTCAAAGAAGGTAAAGTGGCGCTCGAGGGGCCAACCGAACAATTCACTTTGCAAGATTTGCAAGCCATGCTCGAGTGAGAATTCTTAATCCGTTTGCCGTGATCCGTCTCGAGCGTGGGGGTAAACATTTCAGGCAGATGAAACCCCTAATTCAACTTGCGAAATGGACACGGCTGCCCAATGCGGTTCGACCCCGTACAGCGAATATCCCCCCCTTGCAAAGCCAGCAATTGAGCGCTCGAGAGTAGATCGCCGCAGGCTTTGCACTTTTCTTTTTTGCCCTTCAAAGGTGGCTTTTCCACCTCGAGGACACTGCGGATTGGTCCATTTTGGGCTTGCTTTCCCAAATTTCCGCTTAAACCCCGCACCATCCGAAACCAATTTTGAGCTGTGTGCCAGCCCCGCTTTAGTCCAGGAAAAAAGAGCCGAAACCACCACAAAAATCCTGCTAAAACCAAAACGAACACCATAAAATAGACTAAATTTTCCATCTTAGTCGCCTGAATCCTGCTGTACATCCAAACCAAAGCCCTCGAGTAAATGCTCCCGCACCTCGAGATCAAAACGCTCGAGCATTTGCCTTAACAAGGGGGTGTGTTCTTTCCAGCTTTCGGTGAGTACCGCCGAACTGCGGGCGCACAGCGCAAAGGTCCAAGCGCCACTGCGGTTAGGAACGGGTTGGATATAAAAACAGGTGTGGTGCATCTGACCATTCAGCAGATTGAGCTGCATCATGGCTTCGGCAACTTGGTCTTCCTCGAGGGTTTGGTTGAGTCTGGTGTGTACCCAGATTAAATACAAATCTTTCTGCAAATCTTTCTGCATACTGGTTTGTAAACTACTGCGCCCCAAACCCCGAAAATCCCAAGCCACTGCCCCCTGATACCAGTAAGGTTGACGTTGCCATTCGACCAATTGGCAAAAGGCCCATTCTAAAAGTTCATCCTCGTCCATTGTGTTATTTGTAGCATTCATGTGCTGCTCAGTATACAGCTATGTACCACGATGTCCGCTATTCGTTGCCACACCTCGAGTAAAAAATGAGTAAAAGAGTGTGCTGTATAACTTGCATAATAATTTGCATAGCCTCGAGGGTTGAAAGTATTGTGAAACCCTAAAAACCCAAAAAGTGAAGTACAAACCTAAAAATATTTCAATAAAATTTTCACAAACACGCACATAAAAAACTATTTTCACAATCAACCCACTTCGCGTACTATTCTCGATTCCCTGCACTCTCGAGCCGCAACCATTCCAAATCCAGTTCGTGCTGAATGTTCCGCATGGTTTCATCGTTGATGGTTCCGTTGTCGCGCATCTCCACCAAAGACTCGAGTTCGGCTTCGATTAAGGTAAAACGTAAGCGGGTAAAGGCTTCGGAGTTTTCTTCATGATGTTCGTGAACCTGTCCCCAGAAACGGGCCGAATAGCGCTCTTGTAGGTTGGTATACCTCGAGCGTAGGGCGGAGACTTGCCCCGCTTTAGCCCAGTCTTCCCCCTCGAGCGCGTCCAGTTTGCTTAGCCCCGCCCTTGCCGCCGTTAGACGCGCCCACGATTCTTCACGGTGATGGCTGGTATCTTTGGGCAGGTCTAATTTGCCAATGAGCCAAGGCAAGCTCAGCCCCTGACCCACCAAAGTAACTAAAATCACCGCAAAGGTCAGAAAAATAACCAGATCGCGGTAGGGGAACTCGAGGGGCAAGGATAGGGCTGCGGCTAAAGAAACGATACCGCGCATTCCGGTCCAACTAATGACCGTGAGATATTTCCAAGACGGTGGGGGGTCGCGTTCCCGCAGGCTGCGGGAGAGTATTCGGGGCAAGTAGGAGGCAGGGAAGACCCACACAAAACGCAAAACCACAACGGTCAAACTGACTGCCACCGCGTAGCCCAGCAGGTTTTGCATATTGTCGGCTTTTAGCGAAGATAAAACGCTGGGTAACTGCAAACCGATCAGCAAAAAGACCGTGCCGTTGATTAAAAAAACCAAAGTTTCCCACACCACTTTGCTTTCCACACGGCTTTGAGCGCTCATAGCTTTGGGGCTTTGCCGCCCCAGGTATACCCCCAGCACCACGCTTGCTAATACCCCCGACAGATGAAACTGCTCGGCAATCACATAAGCCGCAAAACTACCAATCAGGGTCAATAAAATTTCCACAGGGGTGTCGCTGAGCCAGGTCACCATGCGGTTGATCACAAAGCCCAAGGCCAAACCCACCGCAATACCACCCAACGAGACCCACACAAAGTCCCGTGCCAACTCCAGCAAAGAGAAATGACCACCTACCACGGCTACTGCGGCAATTGCCGCGCGGTAAATGATCAAGGCGCTGGCATCGTTGACTAAACTTTCCCCCTCGAGGATGGTGACAATCCGTTTGGGCAAGCCCAGCCGTTCGGCAATACTGGTGGCGGCAATGGCATCGGGCGGAGCCAAGATTGCCCCCAAAACAAAAGCGACGGCCCAAGGCATTTGGGGAATTAAGAAATGCATCAACACCCCAATTCCCAATACGGTAAAGATCACCAAGCCCAAAGAAAGCAGCAAAATAGGCCGCAAATTGCGTTTAAAATCCCGAATCGGGGTGTTGTACGCCGACGAGGTGAGAATGGGCGGTAAGAACAGCAAAAAGACCATCTCTGGATCGAGTTCCACCGTGGGAAGTTTTGGAATAAAACTGATTGCCAGCCCACCCAACAACAGAAAAATCGGGTAAGGAATCTGGGTGCGGCGAGCCAGAGCTGCCAAAACAGTCATCAGACCCAGAAGCACAAAAATCAACTCGAGCGAATTTTCACCGTGCATTGTGTTTACCCTGCATTGTGTTTACCCTGCATCCTCTTCACCCTATATACACTTTTTTAGTCCGCATCTTAAAACGATTCCAAACGTACCGAAAGCTCGAGCGCCTCGAGCAGACCCAATTGATCGACATGCCCCACCACATATTTGGCTTTACTTTTGGTTAGGGGGTCGGCATTGCCCATCGCCACTGGATGCCCCACTACTGCAAACGCCTCGAGGTCGTTGGGTGCATCGCCGACCATCATCACACCATTGAGTGGAACCTGCCATTTGGTGGCTACCGTGGCAATGGCACTGCCTTTGGAAACCCCTGCTGTGGTTATGCTAATAAACATGGTATCGGGCATTACTGGGGAGCTGGCAGCGTGATAATCCAGTCCCTTCAGCTTATTTGCCAATACCGCATCGGTTTGGGCCAAAGGAACCACCCATTGAGCGCGAACCACCGTTCCCTCGAGGCTGGTAAAGGGCCGAAATTCGAGTGGAACCCCCAACAAATCGGCGTGGCGCTGGGCCAAATCATCCTCCGAATTGACCACCCAATCAAAATCGCTATACGCCTCGAGAATCCAGCCCATAGCTGCGGATTGTGCCTGAAGTTGCTCGAGTGCGCCCACGGGCAGGGGAGCGGAGCGGGTTTCCCCTGTAGAGGGGCAGATGATGCTGGCTCCACTTTGAAAAATATGCCAGCCCGTAGGCTCGAGCCGTTTGGCCCAATCCAAGGTTTTACCAAAGCCAGGCCGACCACTACACAGGGTCAAATGCTGCCCCAATTCGCGTGCCTGTTGCACTTTTTCCCAAACTTGAGGCAATACATCCCCGCTCGAGCCGACCAAAGTTCCGTCTACATCAATACAAATCAGTCGCAACATGCCTAGCAGTCTAAACCGAAATTCCCCCAGAACGGCTACAGAGCAGATACAACATTTTGGAAGATCAGCCTAGAATCCTCGAATCCTCAAAAAAACCCTATTCAACGACAATCAACCATACGTATAATAATTTTTTCACAATCACGCCGCATCATCACTTAAAACTAAAAACGTATTCAGGCAAAAAGGCATACAGTCGGGCAAAAAAATTCAAACCGTCTACCCAAACTCCCTCGAGCGTTCTGTGATACCTTATCAGTCAAACTTCATCACCTCAACACAAGACCTCGAGCCAAGCAAGCATAAAAACAAAGCACACACGCTAAACAAAAACTAAAATAATGATTTAAGATCCAGTCTCGAGTGCAACACCAGCGCACCCTAAGCACCAAAAAGCAGTAGGTAGAAAGTTAAAACAACCCCAAGGCGCTCGAGCGCTAAACCTGCCATAATGAGGTATTCCATGAACGAAATACCGCTTTCCCTCCAGCTCGGCGAAACGCTAGGAGTCTTTCAGCTCGAGACTGCACTTCCCAGCGGGCTGGTGGGTCAAGCCTTTGAAAGCCGTTTGAAAGGTAGTAACCAATTGCTTTTTTTAAAAGTGATCAGTGTGGGCAAGGGTCGGTTCCCTGGATTTACGGCGGCCTTCAACCGCTACGCTCGAGAACTCAAAACCCTCGACCATCCCCATATTTTACCCTTAAGACACGCGTTTCAGCTCGAGCCTCACCATATTTTAGGCTTTGAGTTGGCCCCCATGACCTTGCAAAAACGGTTAAAAAGTCGCTCGAGTGGCAGGGGCAAAGCCGAAGACACAATTTTACCTTTGGTGGAAAGCTTGGGCATTCTCGAGGAAATCTGCTTGGGTCTGAATTACCTGCATCACCTCAAACGCATTCACGGTAATTTAAAACCCAGCAACGTGCTGCTCTGGCCTAAAACCTCGAGCGCCAGCAACACGAATTCCCCACCCGACCTCGTTCAGTACACCGCCCAACTAGCGGATGTCGGTCTGCTCGAGCTGTATTTAGCCCAGTTGCTCGAGCGAAACACCGAATCGTGGAGCAACGCGCTCGAGGCTTTACCCTACTCACCTAAATACGTGTCACCCGAACAACTCACCAACCAAAACCTGACCCTCCAAAGTGATATTTATCAACTCGGAATCATTGCCTATCAGGTGTGTACAGGCCGAGTACCTTTTGAGGCCAAAACGCTAGCCGAAAGCCGACAGCTCCAAACTTTACCACCCACCTCACCCATTCAACTTCGCCCCAATCTGCCGCTCGAGCTATCCGATTTAATTTTAGCGTGCCTAAATCCAATTCCCGAATTGCGACCTAGTGGGGTGGATCTGCGCTTGAAGTTGCTCGAGCTGCGGCACAGTGCGGGCGCTCGAGACCTCGAAAATACCGTGGTACTGCCGCTTTCGGGAACCCAACTTAAACCCCCTAAACTAAGCATGACCAACCCCAACCTAGACCAGCCCCAACTGGTGATTTTGGATCACAGTGGAACCCGTTTAAGCCGACACACCTTGGATGAATTTGGGTTGAAAATAGGTCGTGCGCCAAGCTGCGGGGTTCAGCTCGAGGCTGCCACCATTTCCTATGAACACCTGAGCATCGTTTGGCAAGATGGACAGGCTTTACTAACCGATTTGGATTCTGCCAACGGCAGTTTGCTGCTTGGCCCAGGGGTTTCCGAACCCTACTTGACCCCCTACCAAAGCAAAGTGTGGCCCCTCGGAGTTGCGCTCTACTTGGCCCCGTATTGGCTGGCCCTCGAGCGTCCCGAAATTGCCCAAAATGACTTTTTTTCCTTGAGTTTTGAGCGCCCGATCCTCAAACTGCCCGAAGGTGAGGCGGTGAATGTGCGGGTATTGGTTAAAATGCAGCCTCCCGAATGGCTGCGTTTGAGGCTCGAGGGGCTTGATCCCCGTTGGATTCTGGAAGGACAAAACCAAGAGCTGCCCAATGTACCGCAGCAAACCGCCAACTTTGTGTTGCGCCGACCCGCCGACCAAGGCAGCGCGGGCATTTTTCCGATTCAGGTCATTGCCGAAAGCATGGGGCTGAGTCAACTGAAGCACAGCCAAGAACTGAAACTGGAGATTCCCAGCCAGCAGCATTTTGAACTCGAGCTATTGCCCCCCTTGGCTCGAGGGTTTAGCCGCGCCAGCTATCACATTTCGATGAACAATGCGGGAAACCAAAGCCAATCCTACCGTTTGATTCTGGAGGATGCCCACTTTGTGCTGCGTTTCGATTTGCAAGGCGGTGCAGGCACACTGCTGGAAGAGCAACACACCCTACTGCTCGAGCTGGCAGCAGGGGAGACCCTACAGCTCGAGCTAACTGTAGGGGTGGGTACTGTGCAATGGTGGAGCGAAAAACGCCATCCCTTTGAAGTGCGGGTCGAACCCGCCAGCGGCGGCAAAGCGCTTCAGCTCGAGCAAGGAATTTTTGCCCAGAAGCCTCGGTTTTCGCCCATTGTGCTGCTGAGTGTGCTGCTGGTAGCGCTGGCAGGACTGTTTTTGAGCAAAATCCCAATCAAACCCAACCTGCAAAGCACCCTGCTCGAGGGCCGTACCCCATACAAAGGCCAAGATCTGACGGTGCAGTGGCAATCCAGCGACCCGATTGACCAAATCGAAATCCGCAACGGCGAAACTCTACTGATCACCCTCAATCCGCAAACAACCAATACCTGGGACAGCCGAAAATGGGTACTCAAAGGCGGGGTTAAGCAGCCTACCACCCTAAATGTGCTGGCCCTGCGCCATTACCCCTTGGGTTTGACCGCTAGCAGCGAAATCCAGACTTTGGAAATCTTTCCTAAGCCTAAGCCCCTTGGCCCGCCCAAATTGCTTTCGGTAAAGCTCGAGCGGGGAACCGTTCTGCTGGGTCAAAGTGTTCAACTCTGTTGGAAAAGCGACTCCGCCAGCCAAGTCCAACTCGAGCCGCTGGGCTTAACTTTAGGTACTCAAGGTTGCCAGGCCATCATTCCCAAAACACGCGGTGAACAGCGTTTGGTGCTGACTGCCCGCCGCGAAAACCTCGCCAGTACCTCGAGGGCCATCACCTTAATGGTCAAGCTTGCCCAACCCCAAGTACAAAAAGCCAGCTTCAGCCCCAACGCGATCACCCGAGGCAAAACCCCCAGCATCACCCTGAACTATCGCAGCCAAAATGCCGACGAACTGCGGCTTCGCAGCCAAGATGGGGCAGAGCTGCGCCTACCCCCCCAAGGTCCTTACACCTTGGCTGCACCCAACCGCAGCACCCGCTACGCCCTGACTGCACGCAATGCCGAGGGCCGCTCGAGCGATACCTTAATCGAGGTCACGGTACTCGAGCCAGCCAAACCCCCCCCAGTACCGACAGCAACTCCAGTCGCCCCAGTCGCCCCAGTACCCCTCGAGCCGAAACCCAACCCCTCGAGCGCCACACTGAATACATCAACCAACACACCAACCAATACCAACACACCAACCAACATAAAACCCAGCACCCCCAAAACAGCCCTAACCAAAATAATCGCCCAAGCCAGCGCTCGAGCCACCCCATCCAAACTTGCTCCCCTTAAAATTCCTTCAAAACCCCTCACCAAACCCACCGATCCAAACCCAACACCCAATCCCACCAGCACTCCCAATCCAAGCATCACACCAACACCCGCAGGAAGCCTGATCCCAGCACCCCTAACAAATAGTTCCAACACCACTCGAGATACCGCTCGAGAAACGTATGGCCCCGAGCAAATCTGGTATACCAATTTTGGTGAAATGAAACTGCGCTTCGACCTGCAAAGCTCGCGCTGGCAAGGCACCTTTAACAACCGTCTGTTGGACATTGTGGGATCTGCCGAGGGCGACGACAACAGCGCTACTTTGCGCTATGCAGGAGCGACACACCTGTTTAAAAAATGGAAAATCAATACCAACATTGGACAGCTTGAGGGGGAGATCCCCGAATGGGGTCGGGTGTGTGGCAGCCAACAAGGGAAAGGATTTATTCGAGATTGTGGCCTGGATGGGCGCTGGCAAATGTTGATCCCCAGCATTGAAAACTGCACCCTAACCCTGTTTCAAAAAGACCAAAATCTGCGGGGTTTCTTGCTGGGTTGCCAAAGCGGACGACTTTCTAATTTGGTACTCAGTTACAGTAATGGCAAAACCATTTTGGACGGCAATTGGAAGGCTTCCAAACAACCCCAAATTGATTTCCACCTCGAGCTAAACAGCAATTCCCAACTCGAGGGGAACTGGGGCGAAGAAAAAGTATGTGGTTGGCGCTCGAGCCAAACCCCACTGAATACGTGTCCTTAGCGTAGTTTTCAGTGATCCGTTTTTCATAGTGATCCGTTTTCCGTGATCCGTTTTTCATTTTGACTTAGGTCAATCCGCCGCACCTTGAAAGACTACCCTCGAGCCGAGGTGTAACACATTTTGCTAAACAAATTGCAAAAAAACCCATTTCCAAACCCCATCCAGCCTAAGCAACGTGCAAAAGGCTCGAATAAATCTGACACAACTGTTGCAAAAGAGCTGAAATCTATGCAATTATTTTAGGCATTGCCGCAGTGCGTGCTATGCTTCACGCTATCAGTTCGTGGTATCCGTTGGTTGGAGGGAAACTCTATGAAACAAGACCTCAATATCGCTTCAGCAAGCCGCAATTGGCGCTTACAAGACCTCAGTGTTCCAACTCCCAGCAACGTAATTGAAGCCCTGTTTGCCAGCGACGTGCTGACCCTCGAGGCATTGCGTCAGCGCCTGAGCAAGCCTGTGTTTAAATCTTTGCGGGCCACCCTCGAGCAAGGTGCGGTTTTGGATTCCGCCGTTGCCGATACCGTGGCGCTTGCCATGAAAACTTGGGCCATGGAAAAAGGGGCTACCCACTACACCCACTGGTTTCAACCGCTGACTGGCAGCACCGCCGAGAAGCACGACAGCTTTGTCTCGCCGACTTCAGACGGCAGCGCCATCGCCGAATTCAGCGGCAAAGAGCTGATCCAAGCCGAACCCGATGCCTCGAGCTTTCCTTCGGGCGGTCTGCGGGCCACCTTCGAGGCGCGGGGTTACACTGCTTGGGACCCGACCAGCCCAGCTTTTATCATGCGCCACACCAACGGGGCCACCTTGTGCATCCCCACGGGTTTTGTGTCTTGGACCGGCGAAGCCCTCGATACCAAAATCCCCCTCTTGCGCTCCAATGAAGCCCTGAACAAAGCCACCCTGCCCGCCCTCGAGCTGTTGGGCGTACACGGTGTAAGCAAAGTCAGCTCGAGCCTGGGTGCCGAGCAAGAGTATTTCTTGATCGACGAGAACTACTTTTATAGCCGCCCCGATTTGATTATGAGCGGACGCACTTTGTTTGGAGCCAAGCCCCCCAAAGGCCAAGAACTCGAGGATCATTACTTCGGTTCGATCCCCGACCGTGTGTTGTCGTTTATGACCGATGTGGAGCATCAGATGTACGCGCTGGGCATCCCCGTCAAAACCCGCCACAACGAAGTGGCCCCAGGCCAGTTTGAAATTGCCCCCATCTACGAAAACAGCAACGTGGCTGCCGATCACCAGCAATTGATCATGCAACTGCTGCAAAACGTGGCCCGCAAATACGGCCTAGTCTGCCTGCTGCATGAAAAACCCTTCGCGGGGATCAACGGTTCGGGCAAGCACTGCAACTGGTCGATGGGAACCAACACTGGCATCAATTTGCTCGAGCCTGGTGAGACCCCGCACCAAAACCTGCAATTCCTGTTCTTCTGTGCTGCGGTGATTCGCGCGGTGGACATTCACCAAGATTTGCTGCGGATCAGTGTCTCGAGCGCCCAAAACGATCACCGTTTGGGAGCCAACGAAGCGCCCCCCGCCATCATTTCCATCTTCCTGGGCGACGAGCTGACCGACGTGTTCGAGCGCATCTTGAGCGGCGAAGGTGGAGCGGGCCGCGAAGCGGGAATCCTCGAGCTGGGAACCCCTGTACTGCCCCCCTTGCCCCGCCACGCAGGAGACCGCAACCGCACCAGCCCCTTTGCTTTTACTGGCAACAAGTTCGAGTTCCGCGCCGCAGGCTCGAGCCAGAGCATTTCTTTGCCAATCACCGTGCTGAACACCATCGTTGCCGAATCGGTGGAAGCCGTAACCGCGCTCGTCCAAGCCAAAATTGCAGCGGGCAGCACCGTAGAAGTCGCCATCATTGCGGCAGTCAAAGAAATTTACGGGCAGTACAAACGCATCGTGTTCAACGGTGACGGTTACAGCGCCGCTTGGCACGCCGAGGCCGCTCAGCGCGGTTTGCTGAACTACCCCACCGCCCTCGATGCCATCGAGCATTTAAACGATAGCAAAAACCTGGAGCTGTTTGGTAAATACGGTGTTCTCACCAAAGGCGAAGTGGAAGCCCGCCAAGAGATCATGTACGACATCTACTTCAAGACGGTCAACATCGAGGGCGAAACCACCGAATGGGTGGCCCAAACCCAGATCTTGCCCGCCGCACTGAGCTACTTGGCGGATCTGAACGGCCTCGAGAGTAAAGCGGCCCAAGGGGTGGGCAGCGAAGTGGGCCAGCACGCCGACGCTTTGTTTGAGGCTTTGCAAAAGTTACGCCTACAAAATGCAAGTGAGGGTGGCGAGCATGTTCACGAAAAAGCCCACCACATGCGCGACCACGTGTTA
>JANYFS010000085.1 GCA_025359705.1 Deinococcales bacterium
TTGAGTTGTGGGGCATAGACTTTCTCGTAAGAAATGCCTAAAGCATCCAAGGCATCAAACAACATTTTTTCGTCGGGGCGGATTCGGTCATAGATGATTGCAAAGTCGGACATGGGTTTTGGGTTTCCTTTTAGGACTTGAGAATTTGAGATTTAGCTCGAGGGGATGGTGTATATCTTTTAAGTCTTAGTATTAACCCTATTTCAACTCATAGAAATAGGGAGATCTTGATATATCAGATCCCCCTATCCATGTTGATCTTTTTTGCTTTTCAGCTCGAGGGGAGAAGTATCTTACTCGCCCCAGTCCTCATCTTCTTGGGGGGCAGCACTTAAGGTTGCAGGCTCGAGGCCAGTAACTTCCAATTCGGCGGCGCATTCTTCACACATTACCAATTCACCCAATTCTGGGCCAGTCAAGTCGATTTCTGCTCCGCATTCGGGGCAAGCAAAGGTTACGCTCATGTGATTACTCCTTTCTTTTTAGGGTTATTCGCTCGAGTTGATTTTTAGATTTGGCGAACAACCGTACAGCTCAGGTTCAAACTCAGTATTTACAACTCAGTATTTACAACTCAGTCTTCTTCAAACTCGAGTTCAAAGTGATATTTGCAATGCGGACAACTAACTTTATCCCCTTTGGCTAACATCTCTTCGGTAATCTCGAATTCTTTGTCACACTTGGGACAAACGGTATAGAGGGCCAGTGGCTCGAGTTCCAGGTTTTCACCCGTGTTCAAAACCTCCAACTCGGTTTCGCAGGCATTGCAGCCCAGAATATCCCCAAGCTGAATTTCCGACAAATCCTCTTCGGTGAACTCCATCTCTTCACCACACACGGGACACAACACAATCAAAGAACGCACAGTTGAATATTCTACCTGCCCCATCCCCTGATCGCTACACATTTGTACGGGATTGTGGACATGAAGCTGGGTAAGAAGCTGGTACAGAGCCGTGAACAAAATTGCCTCAAAAGATGTCTTTTGCTGATGAGCTAACAATGAGACGATGTTTTCAGCCCCTACCCAACCCCTTCAATAGAGCGTATTATAGCGGGGCAATTTTGCAAATGTCAAGTTTTTTAACTAAACATCGCTCGAGTGAAAACCAAACCTTCTAAATTCCTCGAGTTTAGCAAGTGGATTCCCTGCGATTCACACCTTATTCACTCTGGGTTCCCTGCGATTCACACCCCCCTGTTTTTTATTCACACCCCCCTATTTTCGATTCACACCCCGTCAATCACCCCAATTATTCCCCAGGAAACTTCTGGTATTTTTTGTAAAACTCGAGGATGCTGCCTTCTTTCAGGGCTTCACGCAAAAATTCGGGTGGGGGTGGAAGTTGGATGATTTCTCCGCTCGAGCGCACAATTTTTCCCGAATCGCGGTCAAACTCCACTTCTTCGCCGTCTAGTAATACTTGGGCAGCTTCGCTTTCAAAAGCGGGAATACCCAAATTGAGCAGGTTACGGTAATGAATTCGGGCATAGGATAGGGCAATAATGCCGCCGATTTCGAGCTTTTTCAGCGCCATCGGCGCGTACTCTCGGCTCGAGCCAAGTCCCCAATTTTTACCCCCCAAAAGCAGATCGCCAGCCCTGACATTGGCGGCAAAATCGGGGCGGAAGTGTGCAAATGCGTACCTATGAAAAATATCTTCGCCCACCATGAAGGGGGCATATTTTCCTGGGAGAATGTCGTCGGTGTTGATGCTGTCGCCAAATTTCCATATTCGAGCCATGCGTAAATTGTAAAAGAGATTTGAACTGAATATATCCAGATGGTCTAAATCTTGTTGGATTTTTCCAGTTGACCTAAATTTTTTACAGGTGGAATCATTGGCGAATCAAGGTGTTTCTCTTTGGCTTTAGCTATGGATTTGGCGTGCTGGGCGGGTTTGAAACCCACCCCTACCTGATTTCTTTTTCTGTAATCTCGAGCCAAATGCTTTAAACTGGATGCATGAATATCTGGGAAACTACCCCCCTCGAGCGGCAAAATCTGCGGGTCTCCCTCGAGGGGTTGTTGCAAAACTTGGGTGCAAAAGCGGTTGCCGCCAGCGAGTTGGCGGGCAAGCTCGAGCGGCTGCATCTCGAGTGTCACCGTCACTATCACACTTTGGGGCATTTGCGAGATATGTTTTTGGCCCTAGAAATCGATATGGCCCAGGCCCAGAACCCCGCCGCTTTACGTTTGGCAGTGTGGTTTCACGATTCGATTTACAACCCGTTTTACAGCGACAACGAAGCCCGCAGCGCCGAATTTTCCCGCCTCGAGCTGGGAAAGTTAGCCCTCGAGCCTGCGCTTATTGCCACGGTTTCAGATTTGGTTTTGACCACCCAGAGCCACATTGCCAACAGCCCAGACGCGCAACTTTTGTTAGATGCCGATTTGGGTGTTTTAGCCGCTCCTCTCGAGGTTTACCGTGCCTACAGCGAAGCCATTCGGCAGGAATACCACAAAGTTCCCTTGCCGCTTTACCGCAGTGAACGGGCCAAAATCCTCAAAAAATTCCTCGAGCGACCCCAAATCTACCAACGCAAAACCTGGCTCGAGGGGAGGGCAAGGGAGAATCTGACTTGGGAGATTGGGGCTTTACTTTGATAAGCCCAAAAGAAACAGGGCATCGCTCGAGAATCTAATCCCTTACGGATAACGGATAACGGATAGCCCTACTTACTGCTTACGCAACAAACCCGCAGGCAAATTAGCAAACTCGAGGATGCGTTTTCCCAAAGACATCATCACTTCTTCACTTTGACCCTGTGACAACGTTAAACCCTCTTCGCTTTCAAAACGCAAACTAAGACTCAGCACCGAGCGGCCCTGTTTGGTTTTGGAAGGCAACAGATCTCCACCTTTCAAATACGACAAACGCCGTACTGCAAATACAGGCGTTTTGGCCTTGGGGTGAACGACCCAAATGGGGTTTAAACGGTATAGCGAGATGGTGTTATGTTCACGCTGCAATACCAACACCCATAGCGGAGAAAACACCCAAAAACGTTGTAAAAGGATAAGTACACCACCAATCAAGATAATCCAAGGAATCCCTACAAAAAGGCCCAGCATAATGCTCATCAGACCCAAAGAAACCATCAAATATTGAGCCATCAGAAGGGGGGCTGGTGGTCTGTCAAGCAACAGCTCGAGGTGTTGTTTGTTTTCGGGTTTGTTTGCAGCAGGCTGGCTCATGATTTTAGAGCCTAGCACAAACGCTTTGCGGACTGGGAATTTTTTTATGCTTCATCAACGCCTTCACTGGCTCCAGGGGAAAAGCCCGAGCCGCTCATTTAGCAAGACCGGACGACGACCAAACTGATCGCTAAGCGCCCCCAAAAGTGGGGCAAAAAAGAACTGCATAATGCCGTAAACCGCAGCTAAAATACCGTACCAATAGGCTTGGGCCTGC